>QNAO01000046.1 GCA_003641785.1 Thermotogae bacterium | reverse complement strand
TGTACCACCACCAAGTCTGGACATTTCCTTGCCTCTACCAATCAATCTTGGAAGTTCATACTGAAGTCTGGCAAGCTCAACTTGTATTTTTCCATCTTCCGTGAATGCGTGTCGCGCAAAAATATCGAGCACCACCTGGGTTCTATCCTTGATGGAAACCTTCAGCAATTCTTCCATCTTCTTTGCTTGAGTAGAAGTTATCTCGTCGTTGACAACCACGAGGTTCGACTCAGTAAGATCTATCAATTTCGCTAAGGTCTCCATTTTTCCCTTACCGAGATAGTATTTTCGATCAGGCTTTCTCCTGCCTTGCCAAAGAACTTCGCTTACAGTTACGCCTAATGTGGCAAGCAAACTTTGGAGCTCTTCAACTGAGGAATCGAGGTAACCAGTCGTCACAATTATGGCTTTCGTTGCCACTTCACTCCGAACGGGCTTCAGAAGAGCTCTCCTCCTCTTCTCTTTTAACCAGGTAAACAAAAGACGCTGGCATTATCGTACTAATGGCATGCTTATAAATGAGATTCTGTTGATTACCGTTTTCCAGAAGTATCGTGTAACTGTCGAAAGATCTGATAATTCCTTTAGTTTGAAAACCATTCACCAGATAGACTTTCACCTCTGTCTTGGAAACTCTAAGGCTGTTCAAAAAACGATCCTGAAGATTGAATTTCTCAGACACGTAAAAACCCCCCATTAACAAGCTTTTTTGTTCATATATTTTTCAACCATATTTATGACTTCATTGCAACCACGTTTTGAGAGGTTAACTCGGACTGCATCTGAATACCTGTTGAACCACATAACTTGTCTGCGGGCAAAATGGCGGGTGTTTCTCTTTATGAGTTTCACCATTTCCGCGTAGCTGATTTTCCCCCTTAAATAACTTATCGCTTCCTGATACCCAATGGTTTTAAGAGAATTTAGATCCTCACTGTATCCACGCTTTAATATAGATTCGACCTCCTCAACTAAACCTCTTTTAAGCATGGAATCTACTCTTCTATTAATTCTATCATACAACTCATCTCTATCTCTGAGCAAATATATCAGTTTAAAATGAGCCACAGGTTTGACTCTTTTCTGAAGATCTGAAATCCTCTTGTGGGTTTTGTGCCACACCTCAAGAGCTCTTACAGTTCTCTTCAAATCGTTGGGATGAATCCTCCTGGCAGATTCAGGGTCAACTTCAAGAAGCTTTTTACGAAGAATTCCGGGTTCTTCAGTCTCCATTCTTCGAAGTCTTTGTCGAAGATTTTTGTCAGCGGGAACTCCCTCAAGAATTCCCTTTGTGAGGGCATCAACATACAGTCCACTGCCACCAACAAATAAAATAGGAGTATCCTTCAAAGAACTCATCACCCTAATTACATCTCTCATAAAAAGATAGGCGTTGTAATCTTCGCTTGGTTCAACGAAATCAATTAGATGATGCTTTACCCTTTTTCGTTCCTCTAATGAAGGTTTTGCAGTGCCTATGTCCATGTATTTGTAAATTTGGCGGGAGTCTACAGAAATGATCTGTGCTTTGAGCTTTTCGGCGATCCCAACAGCCAATTGTGTCTTTCCAACGGCTGTTGGTCCAACTAACATGATCATCGCTTGAAGATCACTCCATAAAGAACGCCGCTCTTCCTGCTACCCATGACAATATCAGGTTTTATTCGGTCAAAAAGCGTATCTTTCCCATGTGCCTTCAACACAACCTTCTTACGTGCTACTCGAAGCATTTGGTCAATATCCTCCTCATTCAGTGTCTCATAAAGTGCAAATGGTCTGAGTGGATTCATAGATGATGACTTGTAAACGGGATTCTCGAACATTGGATCGCAGTAAACTATGTCAAACGATTCAGACTCCTGGCGAAAAATGAAACTTCTGAAATTGTCATTATACACCTCTATTTTTCTCATCGCGTTGTTCACCCATTCTTCTTTCGCTCTGTATTCTTTCAGACCATGTGAAACAACGACATAAATGGGCGTGGATGCTTCTATACCTATAACCTTTCCTTCAGAGAGGAAAGCAGCCATGAGTATGGCTTCTGAACCGAGGCCAAATGTCGTATCCAGAATCAGCTCTTTACCGTTGAGTTTCAAAGCTTCAATGAGATAATCTTTGAATCCGTTCTTGATGTTTCGCATACGAACTTTTGCCGTGGATGGATGAAAAAACAGAGTTGTGTTCTTGAATTTAACAGTGATTCTCCCCTTTTCTACGACGTAATAGTATTCGAACTGTTCCAGATCAGCGCTTTTCAGTTCCTTTCTGTTAACATAGGGGATTTTCAGATCCTTAGCCAGCGCAGACGCCCTGTCAACTTGGTATTTAGAAGGATTGTGAGAAGTTGTCACTATGACCATAGTATGGACTTATCCCCTCTCTGCTTCTCTGAATGAGATCCTCATTGATCCGTCTTTCCTCTTCAATTCTTCTGGCAAGCTCTTCATACTGAGCTTTGAGTTCAATGTTCCTCGCAAGGGTTTCACGATAGCGCAACACCGTAAAATCCCAGACAGTGAAAAGCGCTGTTACAAGCATCAGAACAAATATCCACGATCCCATGAATTTTTTGTTCTTGATTTTTCGCTTTCTTCTAACAAAAAAGCCCTTTTTTGCCATTAAATTCCTCACTTCACTTTATTCCGGTACGTGCTATACCGCGAATGAAGTATTTCTGTGTGAAGAGAAACAAAATGAGAATAGGGAGAATCGAAAATGTAGCTGCCGCCATGAGTTGATTATATACCGTTCCCACTTCCGAGCTGAAATTTTGTAATCCCACGGGAAGGGTCCTGTACTGATCCTTGTTCGTAACTATCAAAACCCACAGGAATGCATTCCAGCTACCTACAAATTTGAGCAAAGCGCCAGTTATTATAACGGGCTTCGATAGCGGAGCGACAATGGTCCACAAAAAACGCCAGTGAGAACATCCATCGAGATACGCCGCATCCCTGAGTTCCGATGGCAGAGTTAGAAAGTGCTGCCGTATCAAGAATATCGCAAAAACGCTCACAATCCATGGCACAATCAAAGCATAGTAAGTATCTATCCATCCAAACTTCGTAACGGTGATGAAGTTTGGAACCAGCAGAACTTCTCCTGGAATCATCATGGTAGCCAAAAAGATTCCAAAAATGGCATTTCGAGCTGGAAATCTCATGAACGAAAAGGCATACGCAGCCATGGAAGCAATGATAACTTCAAGCACTGTGGTTGTTGTGGCAACAAAGGCTGTGTTCAAATAGTAACGTGCAAATGGAGCACTCTTCCATGCGAGAACATAGTTTTGAAAGATGTTGGCCAGAATTTCTATAGAATTGAAAGATGCCTTAAGTGTGTAATTCTCATCTTCCAGATATACGGGATCCACGTTGTCCAGGGTTATGTCGATGTTTTGCCCCTGTTTCATGTTCAGTTCTTTGACAAAAAATGGAGCCTGCAGTACGACCATGGAACTGCTCGCCTTGGCATACGCTTTTCGTATAGAATCAATGTCTGATATCATCGAGCAGATAGTTCTCATGAATTCAATAAAATCTCTTTCTGTCATGGAAGACGAGGAAGTTCTCAATTTGCTCAAGACCACGTTGATCGCTTGACTCTTTTCGCTGAAATCCTTTAGAAGAGAGAAAAAGTCGGTGGTGCTATCAATAGATTCAAGAAGCACAGAGAGATCAACATCAAGATTGGCAAGTGCATTCATGAGTGAAGTCACATTCTGCTTTACTTGAGAAAGATAAATTCTTTTGTTTTCAGCACTTATCTTAGCTCCAAATTGATTCAGAATCTCTTCATCAAGATGTACCTCAATTCTTTCAGAAAGATTTTCTGAGTCCTCTTGCAGCTTCTGGAAAACAATGTCTCGAACTGAGCTGTCAAGATCTAATTCCGCGAACGCTTTTTCTATCTTTTGTATGCGCTCTTCTTTGCTTGGAAACCTGAATTTGATTTCATAAATATCCGGTTCCTCCGTCTGGACAGATTTAAAAAAGCTGAAAACCTTTTGATAAGTATTTATAATACCTAAAGATCTTTCAGCTGGATCAAAAACCCGCTGGCTATAGAGCTTAACAACAGGATTCTCAGCTATCTCTTGAGGTAGAGATTCTATGGAAAGTTGTTTCAAGTTGCTGTTCAAGATGCCAGCAAGCTGTGTTATCTCCTCTTCCTCAAGAATCGGAGAAACCCCTGCTTTGTAGGGAGTAACTGCTGAAATTAAGTTTGTCATTACACGACGTGAGTTGCGAATAAATTCTATGTAGTCCTCTCTGTATTCCTCTGGAATACGGTAAGCATACCTCTCGAACATCTGCAGTTGCTCGATGCCACCATTCAGGGTTTCAGAGAGTGAGGAGATATACCTTCGACGCTCGAGAAGTCCCTGAGATGGATTTGTGTACCTGAACAGGAACTGTGAAAAAAACCTCTCAGGGGAAATTTCAGAGTCAATAATCTTTCTCAGTTCTTCATCTTTAGTTGTTTCACGCAGCTGTCGAACAAAGCTGTTGAACTTTTCCTTGCTCAGATGAGAACAGAAAGACAAATCCTGCGGCAGATAAATAGTCATCTCTCCGCGATACAGTGGATCGTCATCTATTTTCAAAGACAGCACATTGAACTCTCCTTCACTTCGAACAAGTGTGAGAGCTTCTCGCAGGCTCAGCCCCTTCCAGTCAACACCACCGGCGGAGCGCGTCGAAATCGCGATTTTCACATCTCTGGAACCAAGAAAGCTTTTTGAACCCCACCGAGGTGGCCACTTTTCAACCTCACTTGGCATCTTAAAAGATGTGGATACCATCCATAGGAACGGAAGCAATGTTAGCGTGGCGCCGGCAGTAACAAGAACGTATATGAGCAGCTTCAAGACGAACTTCCTCACAGGTTTACCACCTCAGGAAACATACTCCACAGCCCTTCTCCCTGCCCAAAACTGCAGTCCAGTGAAAATGAGTATAATAGCAAACAAGATATATGCTGCTGCACAGGCAATACCCATCCTCTGCTGTTGATAAAATCTGTCGAAAACGTAATATACCACTGTCATACCGCTGTTGTTGTAGGGACCTGGTAACCCATCGTAGAGTATGTAAACCTCCGTGAACACTTTAAATGAACTTATCAGTGAAACAATGAGCAGAAAAAATGTTGTGGGAGATAGTAACGGCCACGTGATGTGCTTGAACTTTTGCCACGTCGTTGCTCCATCCACTTCTGCCGCTTCGTAGTAGAATTTATCTATGTTCTGAAGTCCAGCGAGAAATATCACGGCATCGTAACCGACCGTCTTCCATATAGATACCATGGCTATTGTTGGGATAGTCCACTTTTCATCTTTCAGCCAGGCTATACCCTCCATCCCGAACAGAGACAGAAAGTAATTTAGAAGACCATACAAGTCGTTGAAAATCCATTTCCACACAAGTGAGATAGCAACGACAGAAGTGACAAAAGGAATAAAATATGCGGTTCTGAAAAACGTCCTGAGCTTGATGTTCGAATTCAGCAAAAGAGCGACCCCAAGAGCCAGAACGATTGTGGTGGGCACAGTGAGAAGTACATAGTAACCCGTGTTGACCAGCGCTTTCACAAAAAGATTTTTCTCCTGAGCTTCCAGAAAATAATCCATGAGACCGTAGATTTTTTTGTCCACAAGATTCCACATTAAAAATACAATTATTGCAAGAAACGCAGAAGGCCAACCATGACTGAAAAACAATTGAATATGCTTCGTTCGTTTGACACCACTCAATGCGATAACTGCAAACGCGCTGAGAGAAAACAACAATCTCAGGAAACTATCTCCTCTAAACAGAAAGCCAAGTACCATTATTAAACCGCTCAAAAACAGCCAGTAAACCTTGTCCTTTTTGAGAGTCAGTGCCTGGTAGATCATTAAAGAAATAAGGAGAGACATTCCGAGAATGAACAAGCTACCTACCAACGAATTCAGAAAGGAATGTGAAACAGGTGATTCAAAACGGAATATTTCCAAGTAATTCGCGAACAAAGAAAACTGAGGATTTGTCATGTTTTTGAAATCCCATTTGAAGAAACTCAAAACAAACGAAAAACCCACGGGCCAAAACACGAAAAGACCCAGGATGACAAAACTCGGCATTAAAAAAAGATACGCAATGAGAATCTCCCTGTGCTTTCTCTTCAAATCAATTAACACCTGCCAAGTTCACAGTATATAGGAACTCAGATCTTCGTCCTTTATGATGGAATCAAGCTTTGAATTGACATAAACCTTATCCACAACCATGCGCTTATCGGGTATATCCGGTGCATTGAAAGACACTTCTTCAAGAACCTTTTCCATTACAGTATACAGGCGCCTTGCACCGATGTTTTCAAGCCTCTGATTCAGCTCATAAGCAGTTTTGGCAACTTCTTCCACGCCGTCATTGGTGAATATCAACTCAACGCCTTCTGTTGAGAGTAAAGCCTGATACTGTTTTGTTATTGCATTCTCTGGTTCCACCAGTATACGAGCAAAATCTCTTTGTGTAAGAGGAGAAAGCTCCACTCTTATTGGGAATCTACCCTGGAGCTCCGGTATCAGTTCTGACGGTCTGCTCATGTGAAATGCCCCAGATCCTATAAAGAGAATATAATCTGTCCTTACAGGACCATACTTAGTCATAATTGTTGTTCCTTCAACAATTGGCAGCAGATCTCTCTGCACTCCCTGCCTCGAAACATCAGGACCCGAACCTGCCGTCTTCCCGGCTATTTTATCTAATTCATCTATGAAAATTATCCCCCTGTTTTGAGCCCTATCGAGTGCTTCTCGTGTTGTTTTTTCCA
>QNAO01000045.1 GCA_003641785.1 Thermotogae bacterium | reverse complement strand
GTTGACTGCGTAATTTATAGAGTAATTTTAAGCAAAATGGCAAATAAGAATAAGTAAGAAAACAGTTGATGTACTAATTGTTCCGACATAAAAAGAGATGTGAATTTTTAAGGAAAGAGGTGAGAAAGTGAAAAGAGTAGTTATTTCATCAAAGACTCCTATGGTTTTAACAGAAGCAGGTTGCACGGGTTATGTTTTCTGTGGTAGCTGTAAAGAAGGTAAATTAACACCGTAATTTTTCAACCTCTCCCCCGCCAAGTCGATATAGGGCGGGGGAAATCATATCTCAAGAATCAAGTCAAGTTACGTAAAAATTCATGTTATACAAAAATATTCAAGCACAGAAAAATCTTGTAAAATGTATTTGCTGCTACTAGTACAAATCTTGCTTGTATAACATTTAAATGTTTGCGATATTTGATTTCTACTAACCTAATTAGTTTTTGTCAAGCTTTTATAGCTAAGTTGTTTTGACTCGCAACGCTCGATAAATCGTAAAACAACAGGAGGCTAACTAAATGGAAAGTTATAAATTTATTCTCCAGCACTTAGAAAAATTAAAAAATGACTTTTTTCTTTTCTTATCAGAAAATCACAAAGGCATTTTATGGCATAAACCTACTTTATCTCTGTACACCCTGGATGAACAAAACACGAACTTTTTTCGAACAATTTTGTATAATAACCTACATCAAATAAGAAATACTTTATCTGAATTATTAATCGGTCATCCTGAACTCGAAAATACTATTAAAGAATTGAAAATGCTCCTTCAAAAAAATGTTGTAAGTACTAAATCTGTTGACAGGTTAGCGCTCTTAATATCACAAGAATGCCCGCTTAATTGTATTTATTGTTACGCTAATGGTGGTACATATGAAGAGGGCGGTTTAATGGATATAACGGTTTTGGAAAGAGCAATAAATGTATTTTACCGTGTATATGGCACAATTAGAACTATCCAACTTTTCGGTGGAGAACCATTGTTAAACATCAAAGCCATAAGGAGAGTAATAGAACTTTTGAAAGAAAAAGTCGAGAAAGAAGAAATAGCTAGTCTACCAAAAATTAGTCTTGAAACTGGGTTGGGTGTTTCAAAAAACAAGGTGGAAGAACTAGTGCAGCTATTGGAAGACAATTCTCTATTTGAATTTGAGATAGTAGTAAGTTTTGATGGCCCCGCTAAAATACAAAACTTACAACGTCCTTTTAAAAATGGGAATCCTTCATATGAAATGGTAGTTGAAAATCTTAATATTTTAAAAATAGTAAATCAACCAAAAGCAATTGAGACCACATACACACGCAAACATTCCGAATTAGGTATTACTCATCAATACCTAAAAGATTTCTTTACAGATAAGTTTGGCATAAAAAATGTTTTGATTAGACCTGTTATGTCCAAATGTAGAGAACTACTTGTTGAAAGTGACCAAAATTTAGAAGATCTAAAAATAGTAGTGGAAAGTTCCTTGGAATCAGACGATAAAGTGAAAGAATATTTAGGTATCTTGTTGAATTCCGATCCAACAGAGTATTACTGTGGCGCTGGAATATCGAGTTTTGCTGTATCAACATCTGGCTATATTTATCCCTGTCAATTGGTTGTGGGAGATAAGCGGTTTGCATTTGGTAATATTAAAAATTCATTCGAAGAAATTGTTCAAAAATTAAAAGAGATGGAGAATAGGTATAGAGTACTAAACTCAAAAGCAAATGACGAACTCTGTAAAAAATGTTTTCTGGAATATTTTTGCGAGGGGTGCGTTTTTAAGCTTTACTACTTGGGGGAATCAATTGATGCTGCCATTCCACATGACTATTGTAAACAAACTAAAGAATTAGTTACACAACTTTTCAATAAAGCGATCTACTAAATCTATCTGAAAACGGATCTGTACATTAGTTGAAGTGCTTTATCAAAAAGGAAGTATCCCCGTAAGAGATGCAATGACGTTTTACACTGAGTATAACAAAGCTAATCCTTTAAAATTATGCTTCCAGAAAAGGCTTAAGAGACAAATGGATAGAGATTTGGATAGGAAAAACAGACGACAAAAGTTGAAAATTGTATGATATTGAGAAAAACAATCTTGACGTGGTGATACTGAAAGACAGATCGAAGATTGTGTTAATAATCTATCTAGGGAAAAAACTCTAGGAACTGGATTTGCTGGAAAAGCTTCGAACTTTTCTGAGTCAACTTGGTTGAGACATTATATAAGGGTTCAGACTTTTCCCAAAAGAATGTGGAGGGATTATCATGAAATCTTTGTCGTTTTTACCCAGCAAAGAAGTAAGGGAACTTTTAAGATACTCCAAACGGTACATAAAGTACCAAAAGATTATTTTCATATTTTCACCAATTCTGCTTACAGTCGGAGCTATAAGCCCTTTTCTTGTTAGATATTTGTTTGACAACATAATTCTAAAATCGGACTTTTCAAAACTACCTTTGTTTGTTCTCCTATTCATAGCCGTTAGAGGGATCGAAAGGGTTCTTTCCGTGGTTGTCAATTACAACTTTCGCAAATGCGGTAACTCAATTACCCGTGACGAGCAGACTTCTTTTATTAGAAAGATTTTTCATCTGCCAGTAAAGGATATTTCAGGAAACAATACGGGGGATATGATCGCAAGGGCTACATCAGACATTCCGCTCTTTTCTGAATCAGTGAATACAGCTATACCTGGAATCGTTTTCAATGTTATGGAACTGATCATTTTCGGAGGAGTTCTCATTTATCTAAGCTGGCAACTTGCTTTGGTTGTTTTTGTAACAATTCCTTTTTACAACTTGTCAATCAACACTTTCAACAAAAGAGTTAAGGAATTCTCGAACTTAGAACGCGAAAAGAATAGTGAGGTCGTGGAAGGAATTAGAGAAAGAATAGAAGGTGCCGTAACAGTAAAAAGGTTTGATAAATTCGACTATTTTGTGAACACTCTCAAAAATAAAGTCGAAGATTGGGCAAAAACAAGCAACAAATATCACCTGCTCATGCAAGTCATCGAAGATTTTATAACATTCATAAGGGGCATATGTCCAATAATTGTGCTGAGTTTTGGTGGATACTTAGTTATGAAAGGAAGTATAACGCTTGGAACTCTGATAGGCTTCTACAGCTTTATGAATTGGATATACGAACCAATAAGAGTATTGAGTCACTTTCTTGTTTCACTCCAAAGTGCGGTACCCATCTTTAGGAGAATCAGAGAAGTACATGAAACGGAAGAAGAAAAAGGAGGAGAAAAGATTCTTGATGGGGTTAACGATATCGAATATAAAAATGTTTGCTTTTCCTATAATAGTATTCCAGTATTGAGAGAAGTGAATTTGAAAATAAATCCAAACGAACGCATCGCAATTGTGGGAACAAGCGGTGCAGGAAAAAGTACGTTAATCACCCTCCTTCCCAGGTATTATGACCCAGAAAAGGGAAACGTGATAATAAACGGCGAAGATGTAAGAAGTTACGTGTTAAACAAACTTAGAAAGAAAGTGATAGTGGTACACCAAAACGATTTCCTTTTCAATATGAGTATACGAGAAAATATAATCCTTGATGATAACTTCGGTGAAGAAGAATTTAGAAGAGCCGTTAAAATTGCATGCGTGGATAAATTCGTCGACAAACTTGAAAAAGGGTACGACACCATCGTAGGAGAGAGGGGTTCAAAGTTATCCGACGGTCAAAGGCAGAGAGTTGCGATAGCACGTGCAGTTATCAGAAAGCCAAAGGTACTCATACTTGATGAAGCAACCTCAGGTGTTGATTCACAGACGGAAGAGGAGATATTCAACAACCTGAAGAAGCTTAATATGACGATTATCATCATTTCGCACAGGTTATCGACGATAAGGAAGGCAGATAGGGTGGTTGTATTGGACAAAGGAAGAGTGGTTGAGGAGGGCAAGCACGAGGAATTGATGAAAAAAGGTTTGGTGTACAAGAAGATCTTGGAAAGCCAATTGACGGTGTGATAATAGTGACCGCGCAATTTAAATTACATGTTCAATTTATTTGGGGGAATTGGGGTGAATAAAATTCATACTCATAGTAATCCTTTTGATTGCTTCCACTTTCACATTAGCAGAACAGCTTTTCACTCCCGAACAATTGAGAGAGGATTTAGATTTTCTGGTCTCCAAAATTGTTGAAGAGTATTACAATCCCTGGTTCAAGGTAGATGAAGATGTTTTCTGGAATCTTGTGGCAGAGAAAAGAGCTCAATTAGACCATCATATGACGTGGTCGGAATTCTACAAAGGTGATAAATAATGAAGAATAGTCTCAGGAGAAATATCCTTCTGTACTTTACAGGAAGAGGAGTTTCTACTTTTGGAGATGAACTTCACAAAATTGCCTTGGCATGGTTAATGCTGGAACTGACAGGAAAAGCTTCCGGGTTGGGAAGCATGATGGGAATTCAGGAATTTTCCCTGGGAATCTTTGGCCTTATAGCAGGAATAATAGTAGATAAATTCTCAAGGAAAAGAATAATAGTTGTTAGCGATTTGATCCAGGGACTGGTCGTCTTCTTCTTACTCTTTATTCCTGCCTATTTGGGCAGTATTAGTACATTAAATATCTATTTTATAGCTTTTTTCTATCCCTTTTTACTTCAGCTTTTCTTCCTTGCAAGCATTGCTTTTATTCCAGAGATTGTCCCAAAAGAGTACCTATTCTCATTCAACGCTTTTAAGACATCTTTCTTTACTTCCATAGCCTTTATAGGATCAGGGGTTGCTGGTTTATTTATCAAAATGTTTGGTTACAGCACCTGTTTTTTTATAGATTCAATGACATCGATTTTCGCAGCGACCTGTGGAGCTATGATTATTGTAAAGAGTAGAAGCAATACCAAGAAGGATCATGCAAAGAATAAAGAGACTTTCAAATCATATCTCAGCATGCTAAAAGAAGGATTTGTTGAGTTTAGAAAGAATAGGGCATTTTTTGCTGTTACGCTATTGAGCACAATTGGTGATTTTTTTATTCCTTTTTTTCTTTGGATACCAGTGGCAATAAGAAGATGGAATGGAGATGCTTTTACTTATGGAATTGCTCGTTCGATTATGGCAGTTGGAATGATTATAGGAGGTATTGTGGTAAATACGTTCTTCTGGTACTGCATTACATTCTCGAGAGCCCTCATCGCCCTGCTATGCAGCTGGAAGTCACTTTCACCCGTTCCATTTGCAATGCGCTGGTACGGGTTGTTGACTTGTGCGCTTTGTTGAATTCACAGAAGAAACTTGAATTTTTTTCGCTAAGTTGTTATACTCAATTTGCAAGCAGGCGTAGCTTCAAGCGGTTGAGCGCCGCCTTGGTAAGGCGGAGGGTGTGGGTTCGAGTCCCACCGCCTGCTCCAAATGGGAGTAATTAACTCCCGTTTTTATTTTTCAAAAACCTTTTCTCCTTCTACAAAAACCGCCACAGGATCGTCTTCGAGTAACAAAGGGCTTCTTTCATACACCGAGAAATCAGCCAGATAACCAACTTCGAGCCTTCCAAGATTTTCAATTCCTGCCATTTCGGCTCCAGCGGTTGTGTAAAGTTCGATAGCTTCTTCAATAGAGAACCCCATTTTCAAGGCTGATTGAATCACGTATTTTGGATCTTCGGGAGAAACAGGAGCATCGGTAGAAAAAGATATTCTGAAGCCGCTTCGCTTGAGCTTGAGAAATGGGTACGCCAGTGCGGGGTAGTCTTCTGCCAATCTGTTTGAAACCATCTTTTCGTCTTCAAACGCGAAGTGAGGTTGAACACTGAAAAGTGTGTTTTTCAAAAGGGGAAGATCAACTTGATTCACGAATTGAGCGTGAATAATCCTGTGATTCGAAAAGTTCTGAAGAGCCAGAGCCACCTCATGTACTGCCGCATCGCCTATTGCATGAACGCAAAGCTGAAGTCCTTTACCAGAACAAATGCTCGCAAAGCGCTTTATTTCTTCACGTGACAGGAGTCTCATACCGCGGTTATCAGGATCATCTTTGTATGGGCGCGAAAGATAGGCTGTTCTACCTCCTAACGAGCCATCGGCGAATATCTTCACGCCGGCAATAATGGCTCTTTCAGACACTTTTCCAAACAGTGAAAAGTTTTCAAGCTGCGTTGACTCTGAAAAATACACTTTTTCGAACACGCGAATTCTCGAACGCTTTAGCACAGAAATGAGTTCCTCTTGTGATATACCGTGAAAGTCATCTGAATGCACAAAAGTAACACCGTGTTTCAAGAAATGCTCTTCGCCCGTTCTATAGAAGTCATCTGTTCTTGGATCTTTCAAAATTCTTCTGATGATTTCAAGTTCGTTCTCTTTGAAAACTCCATCTTCTTTGTAAATATTCACTAATTTCATCGCGGCGGTGTTGAGAACCGCAACATGGCCACATTTCCTTGTAAGAACAACGGGTTTGTCAAGCTGATCAAGCATCGCTCTTGTTGGAAAGATACCAAGGATGTCCTCGTGCCAATTTCGAGCTCTTATAATTTCATCAGAAGTGTTTTTAAGAGTCTCCAGCAGTTGTTTTTCAGATCTGATATCTTCCAGATTTACGTAGTTGTACTTGTGTCCCACACCAATTATGTGAGCGTGGGAGTCGACGAACCCTGGAAATACATAAAGGCCCCTCATATCCATGATGGGACCATCGCTCTGATGAACGAAAACGCTCCTTTTAATATGAAGGTCTCTTTTCTGAAAGACGCCGTTGCTGTAGACAAAGCCGTTTTTTAATATCATATTTATCAATCTCCGTAGAATTTTTCTAAGGATTTTTCGAAATCTTCCCGACTCATCTCGTATTCATCTCCCTCTCGAGTACACCACGCCGGTAGAGGGAATTTGACAGTGATTGCGCTTCTCAT
>QNAO01000044.1 GCA_003641785.1 Thermotogae bacterium | reverse complement strand
GTGTGTGTATCTCTGTTATCGTCAAGTGATCAAACCTTCCAGCTTTAACGTCTTCGTCAGTGTACATACGAATCATACGGAGTCCATTCAGAGCCGTTAATATGAATTTCGATCCCTTCTTCAAAGAGGTATTTACATTTTGAAGAATCCTTAGGTCTCTCTCGAAAGGATCTTCTTCCATAGAAAGAAGTCCAAATGCTCCCTCGCAAAGGCAGATGCAAGCATCACAGGGTTCTTTGATTTTAAATTCGACAGCATCCGCATGCACAAATTCAACATTCACCTGCTCTCGTTGACAGGCTTTTTTTGCCTCATTCAGCATGTTTTCCGAGATGTCAACACCAATGACACGATATCCCCTTTCTGCCAGTTCTACAGAATGCCTTCCCGTCCCACAGCCCACATCCAGTATAAGTGAACCTTTCTTTAAGTTCAGCTCTTCTTCGATGAAATCCACTTCGTATTTCGTATCCTTCGTGAAACTCTCCTCCATATACTTGGATGCGTGTTTGTTGAAAAACATTCTCCATCCATTTTCAACAGTCAACAGTGATCACCAACTTTCCATTTCTGAATCATATCACAAAGCGGATGTAACTACTATTTGACCCAACTGGAGTTGGGTTCTATTATCTAACTGCAAAGCAAGAAAGAAATAGTGAAATTCATTTAACACTACGTCTAAATTTCGTATGATACCATAAGAATGGAGGGATTGTTTTGGCTGAAAAGTTCTGTTCCTTTTGTGGAAGACCAGCAAGTCAGGTATCTAAGCTTATAGCCGGCCCGAACTCGTACATCTGCAATGAGTGTGTTGAGCTCTTTCACGATCTTCTGACAACAGACAAAAGAGTGCGTCGCGAAACGAAAAAGCAACTTCCAACTCCACCAGAGATCAAAGCAGAGTTGGATAACTACGTGATAGGTCAAGAAAAAGCCAAAAAGATAATTTCAGTTGCTGTCTACAATCACTACAAGCGTGTGTTCTTCGGTATTGATTCAGATGACGTAGAAATAGAAAAGTCGAACATCATGCTTATAGGCCCAACTGGCTGTGGTAAAACACTGATGGCAAGGGTTTTGGCTAAGATACTCGATGTTCCTTTTGCCATAGCGGACGCGACACCCCTAACAGAAGCTGGATACGTCGGTGAGGATGTTGAAAATGTTGTTCTGCGACTGTTAGAAGTCGCTCACTTTGACGTTGAAAGAGCTCAGTACGGCATCATATATATTGACGAGATTGACAAGATAGCCCGGAAGTCCCCCAACCCTTCAATAACAAGAGATGTTTCCGGAGAAGGTGTTCAGCAGGCGCTTTTAAAGATCGTGGAAGGAACCATAGCGAACGTGCCACCACAAGGAGGAAGGAAACACCCTTATCAGGAATTCATCAAGATAGATACTTCCAATATTCTCTTCATTGTTGGTGGTGCCTTTGACGGCCTTGATCACATAATCAGAGAAAGAATTCAGGATTCTTCCATGGGATTTGGTGCGAACGTGAAGAGCAAAAAGGAAATGCGATTAGGAGAAATTCTATCTCACGTTATGCCTGAGGATCTGATGCAGTATGGACTGATACCAGAGTTCGTTGGCAGATTCCCCGTGTTGGCCACATTGAACGATTTGGGTGAAGAAGAACTCATCAAGATACTTCTTGAGCCGAAAAACGCCTTGGTCAAGCAATATGAGAAACTGATGCAGCTTGACAACATAGAAATGGAGATATCTCGCGAAGCTCTTCATGCAATTGCTCGCAAAGCCGCGGCTCGTGGTACCGGTGCTCGAGCGTTGAAGAGTGTTTTCGATGAAATTATGATCGACGTCATGTTCGAAATCCCTTCAATTAAAAACGTTGAAAAGGTTATTATCACCAAAGACGCTGTTGAAGGTACAGACAAACCTCAGCTCATTATGAGGGAAAGTGCATGAGTCGCGTGGTCTTGGGTATAGAAACTTCTTGTGATGAAACTTCAGTAGCGGTGTTAAAGGATGATAAGATCCTTTCAAACATTGTTTCATCTCAGGTGGAGATCCACGCTCGCTTTGGGGGAATTGTACCAGAAATCGCCTCCCGAAATCACCTTAAAAATCTGCCAATTGTGTACAGAAAAGCTTTAGAAACGGCTGAGGTTGACCCACACGATTTGGACGCTGTAGCCGTTACACAAGGACCTGGGCTGGTGGGCGCATTGCTTGTTGGACTGTCTTTCGCAAAAGGCCTAAGTCTTTCCTTAGATATCCCAATGGTACCTGTGAATCATCTTCAAGGCCATATCTACGCCGCATATCTTTCACACAGGGATTTGACTCCTCCGTTCATTGCACTGATTGTATCCGGTGGTCATACAGAAATAGTTCTGGTCAGAGATGGCTTTAAAGTACTTGGAAAAACTCTCGATGACGCCGCAGGAGAAGCCTTTGACAAAGTTGCCAGAGTCCTTGGTTTGGGCTACCCAGGTGGGCCAGCTATTGAGAAAGCAGCTTTAGAGGGCAGTGACTCTAAATATGATTTTCCTCGGGCACTTCTTTCTGATGAAAACTTCAATTTCAGCTTCTCGGGGCTGAAAACATCCGTGATGTACTTCATCAAGAAGAATCCTTCATGCAGTATTTCTGATGTGGCTGCTTCGTTTCAAAAAGCCGTGGTGGACGTTTTAGTTGAAAAGACACTTTTGGCAGCCGAGAAATACGGAATAGACAGGGTAGTAATTGCTGGTGGTGTAGCGGCAAACACTTGCCTTCGACGCAAAATGAATGACAGGGCGATCTCAAAGGGGCTCAAGCTGTATGTACCACCAAAGAATTTGTGCACTGATAACGCAGCGATGATTGCACGTGTTGGGCTTGAAAAGCTGTCTGAAGGCAACACAGCCTCTTTAGAGATTAACGCTGAACCCGGTTTACAGTTTTAGATATTTTCTGTTTTATTCGTTCACTCTTTTCGGGAAGTAGTACCACATGGCCGCTGTCCATAAGAATGATTGCTCTTGTCTGTGTTCCGTAAGTTAGATTCAATACCTTGCTGGAGAAATCTGCGGAATCTCTTATTTTTCTGGCTATTGAATTGTTGACTGAGAACACGCCCATGACCCGCTCCAGGTTCACGAAAACACCCTTACCGAACTGCCTGAACAAATCCACGCACTCCCTTTCAAAACCATTCTCTCATATGAAACAACATTGGAGTCTCGTCCGCTTTCATCAACTTGTAATTGACCACAGTCCCGTTGTATATCACATGATCGCCAGCAGTTAATTTACCACAAAGTTCACACTCAAAGTATGCCAGAGTTCTTTGCAGTACCGGCAGTTCAAATTTTTCACTCTTGAACCATTCAACTTCGGCAAATTTATCCAGATCACGCTGAGATTTATAGCCAAAGAGTTCCCCTATAGCCCTGTCTTGCTTTGACAACACCTGAATGCAGAACAAGCCACTTTTTTCAATTATAGAGGCTGTAAATCTTGACGGAGCAATAGAAACAGCCAGTATCTTGGGTTTGTACGACGACTGCATCACCCAAGCGGCGGTCATCCCCGCATTTTCCCCTTCGTGAGCAGAAGACACAATATAAACTCCGTGCGTTAACAGGTCAAACGCGCTCTTCACTTCCATAGTGGCAGCCCTCCTCGATGCCCAGCTGATGTTATACTACCACATAGCTGCAACTAGGGAATGAGAAAGTCGCAGTTTTGATAGAATCGATGATCGAAATGCACATTCCTCAGTTCAGCGGGATACCAACTCTTGCATCAATCCATTAGTTCAGCAACAGAAATTGTCTGTTTGCATCACCTTTTCCCAAAATGCCTAAGGAAAGGAGTGGTGAAAACATGGAAGATATCTTACTCGTAAAAAATCTGAAAAAGCACTACAGAGATGTCCGAGCTGTTGATGATATCAGTTTCTCGGTGAAAAAAGGAGAAATAACTTCTATTCTTGGGCCAAATGGAGCAGGGAAGACCACAACTGTGGAGATCATCGAGGGATTAAGAAAGGCAGATGCCGGGGATATCTATCTCTTTGGGAAAAAGATCAGCCACATCGATGCAAGCATAAAAAAATCGATGGGCGTTCAACTTCAAACAACAGCTTTTTTCGAGTACCTTACAGTAAAAGAGACGATAGAGCTGTTTGCAGGACTCTACGGTGTTACTGTGGACTCAAGAAAAGTTATTGAGGAGTTTTCTTTAATCGATAAAACAAGGAGCAAGGTGAGGGAGCTCTCTGGCGGCCAATTGCAAAGGCTTGCTCTTGCTGTGGCCGTTGTGAACGACCCAGAGATAATCTTTCTCGATGAACCAACCACAGGCCTTGATCCCCAGGCGAGAAGAAATGTGTGGGACATAGTTTTGAAGCTGAAAGAAAAGGGTAAAACAATAATACTCACGACACACTACATGGAAGAAGCAGAGAAGCTCTCGGATCACGTCTACATAATGGACCACGGAAAAATCGTTGCGTCCGGCACAGTCGAAGAACTCGTGAAGTCGCTTGGAATGGAGAGTTTTGTTGAATTTTCAACGACTCAGTCTAAGAAAGCACTGGCTCTTCTCGAAGGCGATTTCAAGATAAAGGCTATTACAAGAGAGACGCTGTCCATTCCCACTACAAACGTGGAGCAGACGCTTCATGTGTTGTTCAGTAAATCACACGAGAACGGCTTCAACGTAGATAATGTGATTATTAGAAGACCAAATCTTGAAGACGTCTTTCTTCACATAACAGGACGCTCGTTAAGGGATTGAGGGTAGTTGCTATGAAAATAATCAAGCTGGCAAAAGGTTTCTTTATAAATGAAATCAGAGAATTTAACGGCTTTTTCTGGACATTTGTTTTTCCCGCTGTACTTTACTTCATACTCGTTTCTGTCTTCTCTGGGATGGGATCTTCGGGTATATCCTTCAAAATGGGTGTTCTCACTGATGAAGAACTCACAGGATTTGGAAGCATTCTGAATGAAATTCTCGAACAGGTAAGCCCTGAACCTTTCAATGTGATCAATTACGAGAACATGGAACAAATGATGGATGATTTGAAATTCAATAAAATCGATGTCGGCGTGAGGATTCCCACAGGTACCAGTTTTTCTTTGACAAAATCCATTGTTTTTCACCAAGAACCAGCTAAAATAGAGATTTACTCAGTTTCTGCCAGAGGAGAATCGAAAATGGCTCTGCAAATTCTCAAGAATATCTTTGAGCAAGTAAATTTGCAGATAGGAAAGGAAACGGCATCACGCTTGGGCAATGTTTATAAAGACATTGAAGTATCTGCAGAAGCAGTGACTCCATCAGATGAGTGGAAATTTTCGTATTCAAATTACCTCTTCCCGGCAGTTATATTGATGGCCATTCTTTCAATTTCGATGTTCAATGCTCCAATTGGGCTCATATACAACAGGGTTAAGGGTATAAACAGGCGATTATATACAACAACGATAGGATCTTTTCACTATTTTTCCGCCTTCTTTCTGTTTTTGCTTTTCTCTGCATTGCTGTCAGTGAGTTTGCTGTATGTTATAGGCACAACTCTTTTCAAGGTAGATCCTGCGATAATGAAGATAGAATTTATGGCCAAGATTGTTTATTCCACCGCTGTACTTTTCTCAATAGGAATGATGATAAGCTCGTTCTGCAAGAAATACACTACAGCAGAGGTGATAGGACAGATTTTCTTTCAAGTGTTCATGTTTTTAGGAGGTTTCTATTTTCCTGTATTGAATTTCGACATGCCCCAAGCCATTAAGTGGTTTGCCAAAGCTTTACCAACAACATATCTTGTGGAAAGCCTCAGAGCCTCTCTTGGATACGATGTGTATTCATTTTCTGAAGCAACGTTTTGGACAGTGCCTTCTGTGTGGCTCGGTGTATCTTTGATTGTATTCATTTTCAACTTCAAGCGGGTGATGAGCTATGAATAAATCCTTTTTTCAGATATTTCGAGCACTGAGTTTGGAGTCATTTAGAAACAAGCTCGAACTCTTCTTTTCCGCTTTTTTTCCAATATTGTTGTTGATTCTCTTTGGATTCGTGTTTGGCAGCATGTCGGAATCAACGGAAAAGAGAAGAATAGCAGTAGTTGTGGACGAAAACTGCCAGGAGTTGCTCACGGCTTTAGAAAAGACGGATTTATGGAATCTGGTTCCATATGAAAGCACCGAAGATATGATGGATTCTATCAAGAATGGAAATTCAGCTTTTGGAATCCACATTTCTTCCGATAAACTTCAAGTCTTTTATACCTCTTCAGATCCTGCGCTTGAGCCGGAACTCAAGATGATGCTCCCCGTTATCGAGACCCGCACAGAATCTGCCATTAACAACATTAAAAGTGCGCTTGAAGTGGTCGAAAAAGAGGTGCAGGTGAGCGAAGTCAAAACAACTGAACTTGATTACATAATAACAGGAGTGATCTCCATATCTCTTCTGACCAGTGGTATGTTTTCAATGATAAACATATTCGGAAGGTACAAAAAGCGTGGGGTGTTGAAAAGAATAATCGCCTCACCAGCGAAGCCTATTACCTTTGTCTCAGGTGTCATTTTGGCGCGGTTTTTGATAAACATCCTCGCTGCTGTTATCTTACTTCTGATATCAAAGCTGATGTTTAAGCCACATTATGTTATTAACTGGTACTTGTTCATTCCAAGCTTCATATTCATTTCCCTGGGTATGATGGGATTGGGAATTCTCCTTTTGGTGATATTCAAAAGATATGAGTCCGCACAAAACGCCGCTTCCATATTAAACATAATTATGATATTCTTCGCAGGGGTGTACTTCCCGCTTTCATGGATGCCCAATTATCTAAGATGGGTTGCCTATGTGCTGCCCGTTAAATATGCTGCAGACCTAATAAGATGCTCAACGGGTGTTGAAAGCATGCATATGAGCGTTTTCTGGGCATTGAATGGCATTTTCTGCATCGTCGGTGTTTTGACATTATGGATGTCAGCC
>QNAO01000043.1 GCA_003641785.1 Thermotogae bacterium | reverse complement strand
TGAGTACTTGCAGTACATAATCTTTGTCTTGCTCAGGTACTGGCTTACCCACGTGTTTCAACCACTGGGTGAATTCATTCAGCAGGTCTTCAAGGTCCAGTGATCTGAGATGTTTTCCGTTTATCCATTCAAGCTTTTGAGGATCAAAAACCACACCTTTGTTGGATATGTCTGAAGGATTGAAATCCTTCAGTTTTTCTTTTATGATAAAGACTTCCTCTTCACCAACACTCCATCGGGGGAGAGCCAGAGAGTTCATCAAAGCAGCGCTGAGTATTCCTCTCTTTCTGAAAAACTCAACTGAGGTTGCACCATGCCTTTTGCTCAATGGGGTTCTATCAGATCCAAGAATTAAGGGAATGTGCATGAACTCTGGTGGAGTCCAACCGAGAGCGTTATAAATCATTATCTGTTTTGGAGTGTTTGAAAGGTGATCTTCACCACGAAATACGTGAGTGATCTTCATTAAGTGATCGTCGATTACCACAGCAAAATTGTAGGTGGGAAAGCCGTCGGATTTCACTATTACGAAGTCGTCTATCACCGAATTTTGAAACTCCATATTTCCTTTCATAATATCGTGGAATCTGGTAACTCCATCTTCAACTTTGAAGACAACGGTAACATCGTGACCGGCTTCAACGTAACTGTGTGGATACTTCTCAGTGGATAGGATGGGTTTGTTTCTATCATTTTTGTCGTAAACCGTGTAGTAAGCTCTTCTTCTTTGTAGAAGAATCTTGACGTACTCGTTGTATATACCTTGTGTTACGCGCTCACTTTGTCTGTAAGGTCCGTAGGGACCGTCTATATCTGGTCCTTCATCCCAATAGATACTGCACCATTTGAGAGAATCCATGATAATTCGCTCGGACTCTTTGGTGGAGCGGGTGAGATCTGTGTCTTCTATTCTGAGTATAAAAGAGCCTCTGTTTTTCTGTGCGAACATCCAGTTGAAAAGAGCTGTCCTCGCTCCGCCGACGTGAAGATAGCCGGTGGGACTTGGTGCGAATCTGACTCTAACCATGTCTTCTTCCTCCCAGTTTCTCAAGTGTTTTCATTATTTCATTGATATTTGTGGCTTGAAACACTTCAGATGATCGCCTTGAATCGAAATACTTATTATCGATGAGAATGTTCACGCAGTTGTCTGTCCAGCCACCAGTTCCTCTCAATAAAATAACTGGAATGCCTCTTGAGTAAGAGGCGAGTACCTCAATGGCCGTTCCAACTTGCCCTCCAATGGATACAACTACATCACAGTTTTCAACAAGAATGAACGATCGCAACAGCATGTCAAATGGGGTTTTCACACACAGCGACAGATATTCGTTTCCAGGAACGCCTTTGGGTAAAATTCCAACTACTGTTCCACCAGCTTCACAAGCGCCTTTGGAAACCAGTTCCATGACGCCATCACGACCGCCATTGAAGACAGTGTATCCGTTCTCCGCAAGCTTTTTTCCAAGTTCTACACAGATGTTCTGTATATCTTTTACTGGGGGTTTGTCAGGTTCTCCAGAATAACCGACTACACCCACTATCATGTGCCCAGATAGACCTCCTTCACTGTTTCGTCACTTAACACATCTTCGCATTTGCCGTGAGCTATGATCTTACCTTTGTGTATCACATAAAGCGTGTCAACAACTTCGACCAAAGCCTCGACACTGTGATCAGTCACTATGATCCCCATGCTTCTATTCTTGAGCGCGCGTATCATCTTTTGAATATCTTTCACTGTTTTGGGATCTATTCCCACAAAAGGTTCGTCGAGTAGCAAAAAGGAAGGATTCAAAGCCATCATCCGAGCCAGCTCCAGGCGTCTTTTTTCGCCTCCCGAGAGATCACCTGCGTACTGATCTTTTAATTCCAGAATCCCGAATTCACAAAGAAGCTTTTCTGTCTTTCTCTTGAGCTGAACTGTGTCTTTTGTGAAAAAGCTCAGAACCAGTTCAATGTTTTCACGAACTCGTATGCCGTTGAACACCGAAGTTTCCTGTTGCAAGTATGTGATTCCCATTCTTGCCCTGCGGCTTATCGGAGTTCTTGTTATATCCACGTTGTCCAGTGTTATTTTGCCAGCGGTCGGAATCACGACTCCGAGTATCATGTTGAATATCGTCGTCTTACCCGCTCCATTGGGGCCAAGGAGTCCTACCACTTCCCCCTGACTGACTGAAATATCGACGTTGTTTACAACAATCTTCCTACCAAACCTTTTAACAAGGTTTTTGCATTCGATGCGCATTTCATTCCGCTTTGAGATAGTTTAACAACTGCTCGGTAATATCGTAGATGTCGTTGCCATAGAGAAAAGCTTGCTTGGTAAGGATGAAGTCGTAACCCATCATCTGAGCGTAACTCTCTATCTTTTCTGCCATTTCGTTGAAAACCTGTTGCATTTTTGGTTGATATTCGTCTTGAAGAAGTTTCTCGTACTGCTGCTTCTTCGTCAGAATGTCCTTTTGCTTGGCCTCAATGTCACTCTGAGAAGCACCTGAATTCACCATATCCTCTAATTCTTTGTTCATTTCAGCTAACTTTTGCTGATAGAATCCATAATCAGATTGGTACTGTTTGTTGAGCTCAATCATTTTTGGGTATTCCTGCGTGATCTTGTTCGCATCTACAAACGCTATTTTTAAGGAACTACCTGAGTCACCTTGTGAGCCCATCAAGAAAATTATCAGTATCACAACAACACTTGTTGCGAAAATCGTGGTAACGAATCTCTTCACTGAGTGCACCTCCTCAAAACTCAATCATGTTTGATATTCTTTCGAGCGTTTTTGGCCCGATCCCAGGAACTTGCAGGAGATCTTCGTGAACTTTGAACGGTCCTCTGTTTTCTCTGTATTTAACGATTTCATTTGCTTTGACTTCACCAATTCCAGGGAGTTTACAAAGATCCTCAACTGAAGCGGTATTGACGTTTATCTTTCCGCTTTTTTCATAAACCTGGTGCGTGTTTTTTACTGTTATCATGTTCTGTATATTTTTCAGTATTGTTTCTCCAATCCCAGAAACATTGAGAACCTCATTAACACTGTGAAACGCCCCGTTCTCTTCGCGGTAGGTGATTATAGCTCTTGCACGCGTGGGACCGATTCCGGGAAGCAGGATCAGTTCATCATAACTTGCCGTGTTTATATCTATGGGAAATTCCACCAACGATCTTGGATTTTCAGATTCTCCGGGGGTCGATTTTTCCCCTTGTGGCTGAAGCACAAAGCCCAGGAGAATCAGTAGTCCTGCGAAAGTGATCAAAAGAATTCTTTTTTCTCCCACGGAAAGTTTCATGGAGAAATCCGCCCCACAAAACCCGGTCGAGATACACTCGCCACCTGCATTACTTTCTTCCAGTCAAGAGTGCTGTTGAAACTCTCAGCAGAATCAATATCTGTGAATGCTCCGAGGACCAGTGAGTACCAGTCACGTGCGTCTTTGATAAAATGCATCAAGTAGGATGGATAACCAGCGGCTCTCATTGCGAGCAGTTTTTCAAATGCGTACTCTCTATCTGTTAGAGAGAATACAAACACCCCATACAGGCTCCGTGAAGGTATCATACCGGGCGCAGCGTAGTCTCCAATCAAAGCTACCGTGTAGAGATCATCGTTTAACTTGCCAAAAACATAATCCGTGCCTGAAGAACTTATGATCTTCAGCGCACTTTCACCATCCACCGTATAAACTGAGACTTGCGTTCCTTTCTCAACTACCTCCGTCGCCCCTACTATTATCTTCTGATAGTCAAATTCTTCTATTAAATATTCTGTAGGAGTCGACAATGGGATCTCTGTGAGTTTCACAGTTTCTTCGAACTCCGGTGTTTCCACCTTAGGCGGAGCTAATTCCACGATTTCAATCTTTACGTTAGACCTCGTCTTTAGAAGATAGAACGTTGCCACTGCGAAAAAAGAGCACGCCGCACACAGCGCAATTATAAGGATCGCAAGCAGTCGTGCATGGGTCTCCGAGAAGCTGATTTTCCTACGATCAGCCACTGTCACACTCCCTTCTGAACATATTCTATCAGCAAATTCACACAGTTCTTGATGTCATCTAAATGCACAGTTTCACTCGGCGTGTGGACGTACCGAGTTGGAATCGAGACTGTGGCTGAGGCTATTCCTGAAGCAGTTGCTTGAAAAGCCGCCGCGTTTGTGCCTCCCATTGTCAGAACTTCCATTTGATAGGGAATGCCAGATTCTTCAGCAAGCTCAATGAGCTTATCCACGATTTTTCTATCGCTTATGGAGGCTCTATCCTTCACCTTAATAGCGGGTCCCTTTTTCAAGACCATTGCATGTCTCTTAAACGCTTTTGGAGTATCTGAAGAGGCTGTAACATCTATGGCTATACAGGCTTCAGGCATAATGTCGTACCCGGCCACACGTGCACCCATAAGACCTATTTCTTCTTGAGTTGAAAAAGAGCAGTAAACCGTGTTGTTTGGTGAATTTAGTCGCTTCAGGACTTCTATCACAACAGCGCACCCTACTCTATCATCCATTGCCTTGGATGTCAGGAAATCACCGTTTTGCATGAAGCGTGAATCGTATACTCCAAATGTTCCAATTGGTGCCACTTTTTGAGCTTCCTCGTAACTGCTGGCACCTATGTCCACGTACATCACATCAAAAGACAAATTGGAAAAGTTTTTCTTCATATCTTGTGAAGTTTCCCCTTCCACGTAAACTATTCCAGTGCATTGTGGAAATTTTACCCGCTGACCAACATAAGGATGTGGTGGTACCCCCCCAACGGTTTCCACTCTAAGGAAGCCGTTTTTGTCTATATTCGTTACAACGAGACCTATCTCATCTGAGTGAGCATCAAGCATGACTTTCTTTCCACTCTTTCCATCTTTCCACACTATCAGGTTTCCTACCCTATCAAATTTGTAGCCGTCGATATGATTTTTCAGCTCCTCAAGTACTATGCGATGAACGTCTTCTTCTCTACCGCTTGGTCCGTAAGCTTCAGCAAGTTTCCGAATAGTCTCTATCATTTGAAGAATACCTCCCCTTCATCGAGTATTTTTTCAACAAGTCCCACAGTGTTGTGATAATCGTTCAGATCGATCATTGAAACTGGACTGTGAATGTACCTTGAAGGTACAGAAATCACACCTGATGGAACACCTCTCCATGTTCCTGCAAGTCGCGCGGCGTCTGTTCCACCAGCGGTTCTTCGTTTGGCTTGATAAGGTATACCATTCTTTTGGGCTATGCTCATGATGTTTTGCACGACTTTGGAACTCACAACGTACCCTCTGTGCATGAAAGTTACAGCTGGGCCATCACCAATATGAGTTGCCCATTTGTACTCTGGAACTTCCGGATTATCTCCGGCAGTGGTTCCTTCAAGCACGATGGCAACATCCGGCTGAATTTGTTCAGCTATAACGGCGCTTCCACGAAGGCCTACCTCCTCTTGCACTAAAAAGGCGAAATACACATCAAAGTCGTACCTGTCGATGTTGTCTATGAGATCCATCATCACTGAACAACCGGCTCTGTCATCAAATGCTTTTCCTGTCGCTCTGCCGTTTTCCTCACGATATTCGGTTGTGAATACCACTGAGTCTCCTATGTTCACAAGCTTTGATGAAGCTTCCTTAGAGTCTGTTCCTATGTAAATCCTTAGATTTTCGAATGCTGGCACCTTAAAAATTTCTTCCTTCTTTTGAAGGTGTATAGCTTTGTAGCCTATGACTCCTGTAACTTTGTCTGCGATCTTAACTCGTTTTCCCGGTACGACACGAGGATCGACGCCTCCGATAGGTGAAAACGAAAGAGTTCCATCATCCTCAATATTTGTTACCATAAATCCAATTTCGTCCATATGAGCGGCGAGTAAAAAGCGTTTCCCATTTTTCTTTCCCTTCTTGAGGGCGATAAGGTTTCCAAGTTTGTCAACGTGGGTCTCGTCTACTTTGTCTTTTATTTTAGAAGCGATGAAATCACGAACCCGCGATTCGTCTCCCGAAACTCCACCTATTTCTGTGAGCTCCTTTAGATACAACTTTCACACCTCCATTTCCGCAGCAACAACGGCTATCAATCTCGCTGTCTCTTCGACGTCTTTGGGATCAACTGTTTCCACTGGAGAGTGCATGAACAGCAGTGGAATAGAAACAACCGTCGTTGAAATCCCTATTCTGGTAATTTGCACCTCATCGGCATCTGTTCCTGAGTGGATGGGTGCGGGTTCAATTTGGGTTTTCAGGCCATTTCTCGAGCATATCTCGCTAATTTTGTCTTTGAAACTTTTGTCTACCATGGGCCCTACCGTTAGAACGGGCCCTTCACCCAATTTTATCAACGGGTAGCCAGGTACCTTTTCATTGGCATGTGTCACATCTACGACTATGGCTTTGTCCAGGTTCAATTCGTAGGCTATGGTCCTCGCGCCTGGTCCTGCTATCTCTTCTTCACTGGAAAAGATGAAGTACAGATCCCACTCGTTGCGAATTTTTTGGAGCATTTTGGCTGCCCATATAAGCGAAGCACATCCGCTTCTGTTATCGAGAGCTTTCCCGCTTATTTTGCTGTTGATTTCACAAGCTTCAACATCTGGCACGCTCACATCTCCAACGCGTATTCTTTTCTCCGAACAAGATATGTCTGCGAAGATGTTATCAGGATGGGGCATGCTTTTTCTGTCTTCTTCCTTCTGAAGATGAGGGGCTAAAAACCCTATCACCCCTGATGTGGCTCCATCTCTTGTGTATATCTTCACGCGCTGTGCCATGGAAACTTTTGGATCTATGCCTCCGGTAACTTCAATTCGAGCGAAGCCATCTTCCTCGATTTTGGATATCACGAAACCCACTTCGTCCGCATGCGCAAAGACACCAAGCTTACCTTTTCCATTCCCCCTTTTCTCAGCTATCAAGGTACTCATGCTGTTACGCCAGGTTCTGTCAACATATGGAGCAATCAGTTTTTCGATCTTTTGCAGTACAGCTTCTTCATAACCAGAAGGACCATCAGTATTAGACAGTTCAACAAGTATTTTTTTGATATCCAAAGGTATCACTCCTCAACAAATTTTAACTCATTCAAACGTTCTACTACGATATTATCTTCTCTCAGATGGGCCACAGAGGGTTCCGAAAAAGCAGGAACTTCCCTCAGGATTGCTCCCCCAATTTGCAGTAAAGATGCTTCAAGGCATACAGAAGCTAT
>QNAO01000042.1 GCA_003641785.1 Thermotogae bacterium | reverse complement strand
GTTAATGGTAACGCTGTGAAACCCTCGTACGAAATCAAGGTAGCAGATGTTGTCGTCATATCTTATCCAATGAGGACTCTACAGATACGTGTTCTATCAGAAAAAGAATACGTGATACTGAAAGACTCAAGAACTCAGGATTTCAGTTGATCTAACTTCAAGATTACCGTGGGACGTCCTCACGAGCAGACAATCTTCCTTAATTTTCAGTAAAGTACCCCTAAGAATGGAATCACCCGCAACGAATTCGATATTAGAACCTTCTTTTTGAATCAACAGTGTCTTCCAAATTCTGGTAAGCGCTTCCGGTTTGTGATTGTAACGTACATACAGCTTTCTCAATTCTGAAAGAGTGCACCTCAAAACAGCTCTTGTGTCTATCTTTCTACCCGTCAATTCACGCATTGTTACGGACTTCTCAACCAAATAATCAGGCAAATCGTTGTTCACGTTGACACCAACGCCTACTATTATCGCTTTTAGGACATCTTCTTCGAAAACTGATTCAGTTAGAATTCCTGCTATCTTTTTTCCATCACAATAAACATCATTTGGCCACTTCAGATGAGATTCTATGCCAAACTTTTTTAGAGCTCTCACAACAGCCACAGAACACGCCCGCGTGAAAAAATGTGGCTTCAACATTTTACGTGGTTTGAAGAGCACCGAAAACCACAAACCACCCTCCGGAGAGTGCCAAACACGGCCAAACCTTCCTCTGCCTTTGGTCTGCGTTGCAGCGACAACAACCGTACCATGTGATAACTTATGCCACATTTCTTTCATGTAGTCATTCGTCGACGGCAGTACCGCTACTTCAATTATTCTTTCGCCAATCATGAATAAAGCATCCATTTCCAAAGCACGCTGATCAGTAATCCGAAGGTGGGACTTATCCACCAAACATGATCCGGCTTTTTGACGAAAATCAATCTGTAAAGAAGCGCTCCTACAACTGAAAGAGCCACAAGTTCAAACCTGCCCGCTATCAAGAATATGAAGATAGCAAGTCTTTCTGAAATTCCGTCAAGATCTTCAATATCTTCTTTTCCCGAATAAAAGTTTCTCAAAAAGTAGGTAGGCCCTACAGCAACAATTGACATCCCAAGCAGGTAAAAGACGAATTCTGGCGAAACAAAAGATCCTTTAAGATATTCAAAACTCAGCAAATTGACAACAATAGCTCCTGAAAGGGAGATTACTTCCAAAAGATTGAGAATGCATTTTCTCGTTTGGAAACGCGGACGCAGCAAATCTACGACTGCGTGAAGGGCGAAGAAAGATAAGAAAAGCGTTGTTCCCGGCAGTGTTTTAAAAACCGTATCGAAGCAAAACGCAAGCAAAGCCAAAAAAGACCACACAATATGGCCCAACAGCTTTATTCCAGAGTACTTGCGTATCTTGGTATTGTTCGTAAATGAGTGATCAGCGACGATATGAGCGAGCAAAATATTTAAAGGAGCCACGTCTTGCACCTCCAGAAACGACATTTTTGAATAGTCTGTTCGGTATTTTTTTCAACCCGGAAGCGATCTTCTCGACCCACAAATTGTCCGTGAATTCAGCGGGAAGAGCTCCTTCCAAAATTGCCTTTTTATAGCACCTCTCAGCGAGTTTGGCGGATGCTTCTGTTGACCAATACTTCTTCACATATTCCCTTCCTTTCACAGACAAACGCTCTCTCAAGCGGCCATCGTTCAGAAGCATTTCAACCTTTTCTGTAAATACTTCCAAATCAGCTCTATCCAAGAGAATCACACCTTCTCCGTCTCTAAGCACATCACCAACTCCCATTTCAGCAACAGCGACGACGGGGAGAGCTGCTGCAAGTGATTCAAGGACAACGAGCCCTTGTGTTTCACTCGATGAAGCAAAGACAAAAACGTTAGCTTGTTTGTAGTAATCGGCGAGTTCTTTTCTGGGAAGAGATCCTGTAAAAATGATCCTTGATTCCAAAGAAAGTTCACGACACTTTTTGCGAAGATTTACCCTTTCAGGACCTTCTCCAACAATAATTGTGTAAACATCACATCCCCTGTCCAGAAGCTTCTTTGTACACTGCAATATAAAGCCAACGTTTTTCTCCTTTGCCAACCTTCCAACAAACAAAAGAATTTTCGAGTTACGGGGTATATCCCATTTTCGCCTTATATCAAAAGTGGGTTCACTTTCAAACAAATCGACATCAATTCCAGTTGGAATGACGTCAATAGGCCTTTTCACCCCATATTTTGTGAGTTCCTTTCTTATTCTTTCGGTAGGAGCAATAACTCTGTTGACCGTGTTGCAGAACCAAGCGCTGAACTCTTCCACACTTCTGCGGGAAGGTGTCAATGGCCTTGGAATGTAGTGCCGATATTCAACCAGCAAAGTGTGATATGTGTGAACGTGTGGGATTCCGAGGCGATTTTGAACTGCCAACGCTCTAAAACCAAGGGCAAAAGGAGCATGACTATGAATGACTTCGACCTTGTTCTTTTTCACAAACTCTGTTATCGGCAGCAGTCCACTTTTGGCTATAATATGTTGCTTCTCGGACATAAAGGTTACACCACCGAGAACCAACACTTTCCTGTCGAACGATGGGCCCACAGGAGAAACAATGTACACTTCATGTCCCAGTTGTTCCAAAGCTTTTCGAAACAGGTGCACCGATACAGCCACACCATTTGCTTGAGGAATATATGCATCAGTGAACATCGCTATTCTCAATGATATCGCCCCCTTTGAAAAAAACATTTGTGACAAACAAAGACAGTAACCAGCAAGCAAAGAGCCCTATCCCCATGAGCACTCCAAATTCACGTAGCAACTGCCCTTTTGCAAAAGAGAAACTGCCAAAAGCGATAATTGTTGTAAGAGTGGAAATAGTCACTGATTTTGCGGTTCTCAACAAGACACTTTTGTCTCCATGAAGAGCTGAGTGTCTCAAATGTATTATGCCATCAACTCCTATTCCCACCAAAATTGGCAGTAAAAGAAGTGTCATAAATGTTGCATGAATTCCCAGTATGTATCCAATTCCAAATGTCCAGAATATAGACGCGAATACTGTCAAAAATATAATGAGAGCCTGCTTGAAAGATCTACTATCTATAAGAACGACCAAAAATACCATCAGCATAACAACTCCAGCAAGCCAGTATATGGTGTTTCGCATGTCTCTCATAACATAGTATAAAAGAGTGGGGTAGCCATATGTCTTTATTTGATTTCTATTGAAGAAATCGAATATGTTCTTTATTCTGTTGTTTTTATATAGATCTTCTACGGAATCTGTGTACATGAGAAACTTCGTAGAAGTTGCCGTGTCATAGAAGAAAAGTGGCACATCCTTCTTCAGTTCTTGAACAACATCCGAGAAGTCTTTTGCTTTCGCAGCGACTCTCAGCATTTCAATAAGCTGACTGTGCAGGCCAACTCTTCTGAAAAGCGCGGACAAAATCGGGTTTCTCACTATCTTCGCTAAGCTACTGTAGACTTGAGGAATATCGTCAAGATCCGTTTTTCCAGTGTAATCAAGGATGCTCAAAACCGATAAGGGAGATGTGAGAAAATCGGTACTCTTTATTTTGTCTTGAAGAATCCTTAGCTCGTCCAAGCTATCCGCCATGACAACAACTTCTCCAACACCAATTCGCTGGAAGCTTTTTTTCACATCGTTGAAAGCAATCGCCGACTCAGCGGTGTCCGAAACTAATCCCGATGGAGTGTACCAAAAATTCATCATGTTGAGAGACCCAAAGACCACGAGCACAGGAACACTCACAATCACAACGGTCCTCAAAATTCGGCCCATTTTTTTGGAAAACAGAAACTCGAATCGAATTTTGGAAAAATTCTTTCCAATCTTAGGCTTTGTAACCGTTACAAGCGCAGGCAGAAACAAAATCATTGTTATAAAGAAAACTCCTATTCCAGTCATCGCAAAAAGCCCCATTTGAGTGAACGCCCTCGACATACTTAAAACCATAGAAGAAAAAGCCCCAAGAGTTGTAACTGAGGCTGAAAGACATGGCCTGAGCACCTCTTTAACCGCGATGTGAACAGGCGCTCGATTTACACCCTCAGCCGCTCTTTTGTCAGCAATTCGGGTAATGACATGAATACCATAGTCAATTCCCAGTCCAAGAATCATCGCATTGGCAAATGAAGTCACGATATTGATTTCTCCAAGAAAGAACGTGGACAGACCAAGAGTTATGCTCATAGCAACAACCATTGAAACCAAGAGAAGTGCCAAAACTATCAAATTTCCATAAAACAGAAATATCACAAAACATATACCCACAAAGGAGATAACAGTGGTTGTTATAAAGTCTTTTGTTACCTGCTGATTTGATTCATAAGTTCCAGCGGCGGTTCCCGTTAGAAGCATTTTCACGCCGGTTTCATTGGCAACTTCGGAAACTATATCCTTAAGTTTAGAAACAGACTCTGTAACCTTAGCAACATCTGTCAGATTGTCTTTAAGAGTGAAATTTATCACCGCCAACCTCTCATCTGGGGAAACCATTATGTACTGTTCTATGCCACTTCTTTTCAAATACTCCTTAACCATACTCTCTGCAAACGCCGCAGAATTCATTATTTTTCGCCACATGGCAAAATCCATCACATTCGATCCGCTAATGTTGAACATCGAAATCAGATCATCAAGCATCTCTTTGTCCGTTGCGAGAAAACCATACTTGACAAAAAGCTCGGGATTATCTAGTTTCATTGTCTCCAATATGTAAGGAGTATTTTCAAATCTCTCTTTCAAGCTCGTAAAAGCCATCTTCACATTTCGAATATCACCGTTACTGTAACCAACCACAGTCACCAGATTCGAAGATAACTTCTCTGCGAGAAAATTTATTTGATCTTCGTAAAACGTTGCGCTCTCTGGAGCAAGACTTGCAAGATCCGAGTTGACAGAAAAGGACTTCAGTCCAATATAGCCAAATATTACAGCTAACACTGCAAATGTCAATACCGTTAACAAAGCGTATTTTGTAAGAATCTTCTCTAAAACCACGATTTCACCACCAGAAGAGCTAAAACATATCCAGCAGCTCGTAACAATATCAGCAACTTACTAACGTAGTTCATCGATATAATGCTGGAGTGAACAAATGGCACCGCAAAGGCAAGCGCCCATGGGAGATTAAGAGTCACGAAAATCCTGTAATAAATTGGCAATAAAATATACGGCAAGAAGAAAGTCGGTATTAAAAAAACCCTCTTAAACGTGCCGCCAAGCAGCATCTCCACTCCACAAAGTGTGAAAACGTAAAGTAGAAACAGTATCAAGAACTGAACAAATCTGATCGCCATGTTGCTTCCAAGAAAGACAAACCTGAGCTTATCAAAGAACGAGAACCACAGCACCGTCCCGACAATGATAGGAAAAAGAAAATTTGATGAATCAGCGTTTCTTTCAAGCTTCTTTGAATAGAACAAACCCGGTAGCCGCATTAGCCCCCCACCATTACTACATTGTACTTGCTTGCAAATTCATAAAGCATTTTCAGCAACCCTTCATCAGACTCACGAATGTTCACTCTGGGTGCATCTCCGTTAAGAGAAGAAACGACGGCTCGAGCTACATCAGATCCGCTCTTCAGCACGTTTCCCTCTCCTGACACGATTATTTTGGGTCTATATAAAAAAGCAATTCCACCATACGTAAAGCCAGTTTGAGCAATCTTTTTAGAACCACCTATTTCGATTGTTGCAGAATGTTCCTCTGGTTTCCTGCCAAGCTCCTTGGTCACGTAAGAAAGTATTTCTTTATAACTTGGCAGATCTCTACACTCAACTACCGAGAAACCATGCGAAAGGAAAAACGCGGCATTGCTTGAAGCGCCTATTATTTTTTTGTAAAGAAGCAACCTTTCGGCAAGCGTTTTCAATCCTTCTATCACATGTTTGAAGGGCGAAAAGATCTCCACCTTCGGAAACGGATGTATTTCCTGAACTTCCACACGGGGTTGCCCAAAGGGAATTAAAACAAGAAACAATGTGACAGCGACTACCAGGGCAATCAAAGACATGCCCACGTATGTCATTTAATCATCTCCATCAGCACTTTCAACCCTTCAACGATGTAAGGATCTTCCATGTTTAACTCTATGGTCCTCTTGGTGTAGTCAATTACTTCTGATTCATGATCAGCCGATGCGGATTCTTCCACATAGTAATCTGGTTCTATTCCTATCCTGTGAATATCCTTACCAGAGGGAGTCATGTAATGCGCTGTCGTAAGATACACGACACCACCATTTGAAAGAGGAAAGCCAGTCTGAACAGCCGCTTTACCAAATGTCTTTTGACCAACGATCTTCGCTATGCCCAGATCCTTGAGAGCTCCTGTGACTATTTCAGAAGCTGAAGCAGAGCCTCCGTTGACAAGTATCACAACTGGAACATTTGGAAAATTGTTGCCCTTAGATTCAAAAACGTCTTCCACTCCATAAGCGTTCTTGACTTTTACAATTACTCCGGAATCAACGAAACAACTTGCCACATCAATTGCAGCGTCCAGAAGTCCACCAGGGTTATCTCTCATATCAAGTATTAGTCCCTGAACACCTTTGTCAAACACCGCTTTCAGAGCTTCGCGCATTTCCTCAGCCGTTTTATTTGCGAAACGTGTTATCTTGGTGTAACCCACTCTTCCTTCAGTTGTCTCTATAAAAGTATACTTAACAGGTATTATTTCTATCTTTTCCCTCTGTATCTCGAATGTTAGAAGATCACTTTCCCCTTCACGAACAACCTTTATATTCACAGTTGTTCCTACCTGACCCCGAAGTTTTCTAACAGCTTCCATGTAAAGCATTTCGCTCACGGGTTCACCGTCAATTTCAACTATGATATCTCCTGATTTCAATCCAGCGCGCCAGGCAGGTGTTCCGTACATGGGAGATATAATCTTAACAGCTCTGTACTGACTATCATACGTAACCTCGATTCCCAGACCTCCGTATTCACCTTCCATTTCCAGTGCTTGCTCTTCTGATTCTTCGGCGTTGTAGTAATATGAAAAATCGTCTCCAAGGCCTTTGACAAGACCATCGATCGCGTAATCCATTACTTTATCTATTTCAACGTCATCCTTTTCATAGAAAGCATTAACTATATAAGAAAGTGTCTCAAAGAAAGGATTCAATGCCTCGTTAATCTCTTCTGTTGTTGTCGCTGCTGAGAGCAGCCAACTGATCAAGATAACTCCAACCCCGATGATTGTCACAAAAACAAACGATTTCCTTTTCATATCTCTTCCCTCCTCTTTTC
>QNAO01000041.1 GCA_003641785.1 Thermotogae bacterium | reverse complement strand
GGTGTCATTCTTGAAGTAGGTGGGAAAAACAAGACTAAAAAGAGAGCTGATTATGTAATACGTGACAATATAGATTTACCTCATGGGAATGTGATTCCACTGTGGTTGTTGGGATTTATGTACTGATGCCAACATTTCCTTGTTCTATCAAACATCCTATCATCAATTGTCATGCTTTTATCAACTGTGCAGCAGTCATACCCATGTGCCAGCGTGCTGACCCAGGCGAGGACGGGATTACCCGCTGCGAAGTAGCTCTTGGCTAAACCCAAGGTGTCATCTCTTTAAGTGGTTTAAAATAAAAAATAGGGGGACGGAAAAAATGATGACAATTTCTAAGGAAAGGTATATCACTAAAAAAGCAGAGTCAGACTCGTTGGCTGAGCATTCAATTGAGGCAAATATATGCAAAGAGGTATAAAAAGCGTTGGGAGATAGAGAGAGCGATTAACATTCTACAAGAGTATTTCAATCTGGAATACATCTGGTGTGTGAGAAACAGGAATTATGATGTGATATTGGGTTTGGCCATTCTGGCATACAACCTCTGTGTCATGTTCAATGTCTTGAACAATCGTCCTCACAGAAAGGTCGCTAATATTGTTGGTTGTTACTGATTTTTGAGACACCCTAAATAGTGTACTTCCAATTCAGAAAACCAGTACATTCTTTTCAAATGTACAATCATGGTTTATTCTGATTTTAAAACTAAATATGGAGAATTATTTGTTTTCTGAACTGAGAAGGAAATAAGTCAAATTATGAAAATTTATAGACGAGATTCTTCCTTTTACTCCTGATTACGTTATTTTAAATAAATGCCTGATACTGATATAATATGAACATCAGTATGTACGGTTGTACATACAAATATTATAATAGGAGGGGTTTGAAAATGCGTAAGTTTGGAGTTTTTTTGATAATGTTCTCCATTTTGTTGATTAGCAGTATTGGATTTGCGACTTACAAAATTGCTTTTATAGTTAAGGCAACTGACTCAGATTTTTGGCAATACACCATTGTTGGTGCGAAAAACGCGGAATATGATTTACAAGGTCTTGTGGATGTAACTGTTTATGGACCTCCGTCGGAAGCAGATATTGACAAGCAAATCGCCATTCTTGAAAATGTTGTTAATACGAAGCCTGATGCAATTGTTATATCTTCTACAAGTTCAGATGCTCCTTCTTTGATTCTCGATAGGGCTTATAAAATGGGGATAAAAATCGTACTAATCGATAATTTTGTTTACGACACGCAGTACAACTCATTCTTAGCAACAAACAACAAAGTCGGTGGCGCACTTGCTGCAGAAAAGCTCGTTGAAGCCTTAAAAGCTGCTGGTAAGCCTTTGAAAGGAAAAATAGGTTTGATTAGTGCTATGGCCGGTGTACAAGTCTTGGTTGATAGAGATGATGGATTTATTGCTAGGTTAAAAGAGCTTGCACCAAATTTAAAAATTCTTCCAACAAGATATGTTGATAATGATATCGCAGTTGCAGCCAATGCAGCTGAAGATCTTCTGCTTGCGAATCCTGATTTGGTAGGGTTCTTTGCTGACAATAACCATACCGGTGACGGAGTTGCACGAGTTATTGAAGAACGAGGACTTCAGAAAGATATTATTGCTGTTGCCTATGATTCTGATCCTCAAGAAATTGATGCATTAAGAAATGGCTCGTTAAAAGCCCTCATTGTACAAGATCCTCACGGTATGGGTTATAAAGGAGTAATGTTTGCATTTATGGCTATAAATGGGGAGCCTCTTCCAAGTTATTTTGATACGGGAGTATATGTTATAACGAAAGAAAATCTTGAGAAATCGATGTGGATTCTCGATCCGTTTACTAGGAAAAAATATTGATATAGAATTAGTGTAAGATTAACGCACATTACTATTAAAGTGGGCAACTTTTGTGTTGCCCACTTTTGAAAAATTTCATTTTGAGGAGGCAAAGAAATGATTTTTACCGAAGATAGTATATGCAAAATTTTTGATAACACTTTGCTGAAACCGGAAGCTACATGGTCCCATATTTCAGCATTTATAGATAAATCAATAAAGTATGGCTTCAGAAATGTAGTAGTTCCTTGGTATGCTATTCCATATGCTATTAAAAAAGTCAGGGGCACAGAAGTTGGTGTTGGTGTGGGTTTAGGTTTTCCACTTGGTTATAGTTCCGTTGAGATGAAATTGCAGGAACTCAAATACTATATATCTTTAGGAAAGGAAGTTACGGACTTCGATATAGTCATTAATATTTCTGCTGTAAAATCTAAAAATTGGGAATATTTGAAAAAGGAGATAAGAACACTCTCTCAAATAGTAAAGAAAGAGAATAGAGTTTGTAAATTTATCATTGAAACAAGTAGGCTTTCTGAAGAAGAAATAGTTAAAGTATGTGAAATAATCGTTGATATCCCAACTGTGGATTTCGTGAAAACCGGCACAGGATTTGGCCCAAGAGCGACTACTTATAGAGATGTCGAACTAATTAATTCTGTCGTGGAAGGAAAGAAAGAGATAAAGGTTTCTGGAGGAGTTAGGACACTAGAGCAAGTTGAAAGGTTCATAAGTCTTGGTGCAAAAGTTTTTGGATCAAGTTCGAGTGTGGAGATTGTTGAAGAGTTTATAAGAAAACACAAAAATAAAGGGAGAAGTACGAATGGCAACTAATGACTTATTAAAATTAGAAGGAATATGTAAAACGTTCCCGGCGGTTAAAGCTCTTGACAATGTGAGTATAAACATCGGTCCAGGTGAGGTTAGAGGGTTAGTGGGTGAAAATGGTGCTGGTAAATCTACTTTAATAAAGATAATTACGGGAGCATATACTAAAGACTCGGGAAAGATGTTTTTTCTTGGTGAGGAAATTAAGAAAAATTCCCCTCTTGTCTCTAAAGAACTGGGCGTTTTTGCGGTTTATCAAGATGTTATGGTTGCTCCAGATTTAAGCGTCGCTGAGAATTTTTTCTTGGGGAGTCAGCCTAGTCATGCTGGAATTATTAAATGGGGCGAAATGTATAAGAATGCAAACAAGTTTCTTGAAAATATCGGTTTGGAAATCGATGTCAAAAAAAGCATCAAGGAATTAAGCACAGCTGAAAGAGAAATGATAGCCATTGCTAAATCTCTTTGGTATGAGCCCAAGTTGGTCATTTTCGATGAACCAACAGCTGTTTTGACGAGAAATGAAACAAGGATACTGTTTAACATTATAAGAAATCTTAAAGAAAAAGGCATTGGTATTATATATATTTCGCACAATCTAGAAGAAGTATTTGAAATATGTGATACGGTAACCATACTAAAAGATGGTTCATTGGTTGGGACATACAAAACTGAAGAACTTGAAAATGTTGATAAACTAATTCCTTTAATGGTAGGAAGAGAAATAAATGAAATGTATTTTAGAAAAGGTAGCGAAATTGGTGATGAAATCTTAAGGGTAGAAGGACTTTCTGGGAAAAAATTCGACAATATTTCTTTTAATGTTCGGTCTGGAGAAATTGTTGGACTATTTGGTTTGATGGGTTCAGGAAGAACCGAAATTGCAAGAACGATTTTCGGTGTGGATAAGGCAGAATCAGGGAAAATTTTTGTTAAGGGAAAAGAAATTAAAATTACCAATCCAAATACCGCATTATCCTATGGAATAGGATATTTACCTGAAGATCGAAGAAAGCAAGGAATATTTCCTCAACAAGATATCGACTTTAATGTAAACATTATAAATTATGATAAAGCTATGAATTTTGGATTAATTAATCATAAAAAAGCACAGAAAAATACAATCACTTTTGTGAATAAATTATCCATAAAAATAGGAAGCATTTTCCAGTTAATATCTGAGCTTAGTGGAGGGAACCAGCAGAAAGTAATTATTGCCAGATGGCTTAGCAAGAATTCAGATCTTCTTATTTTTGATGAACCAACAGTTGGAATTGACGTTGGGACAAAGGCTGAAATTTATAGGTTATTTAACGAAATCTTGGAGGAGAAAAAAGGAATTGTCTTAATTTCTTCTTATCTTCCCGAAATAATGGGGCTTTGTGATAGAATCATCGTAATTTCAAACGGTAAAATTGCTGGTGAGGTTAAACGCAAAGACTTTTCAGAAGAATATCTCCTCACACTCGCCATGAAATATGTGATTAAAAATGAGAAAATTAAGGAGGCTGTCTGAAATGGCGATCAGGAAAAAAAAGAAGATTTTTGCAGAGAGAAATCTTCTAATAATTTTAATAATAATTTGGATGTTTTTAGCATTTGCTACAAAAGGTACTTTTTCCTCATTTAGCAATATTACTAACCTACTCAGACAGTCAGCTATAAATGGTGTTGTGGCTATTGGTATGACATTCATAATAATTACTGGTGGAATTGATCTATCAGTTGGATCGGTTGTTGGTCTTTCCGGAATGATTTACGCCATTCTTACATCTTCAAGGGGGGATTTTCAGCTACCATCTTTTGTTGCTATTGCAGTTGCTTTAGCAATTTCAGCGGTTATTGGTTTGGTTAACGGTATAGCCGTGCATGATGGAAAAGTTCCCGCTTTTATTGCAACCTTAGGTATGATGACACTTGTTAGGGGATTGATTATGTATTTATCAAGTGGAAGAATGGTGACTGGAGTTCCGCTGGGCTTTAGGGAGTTTGCCGTTGATACATTTTTGGGGATACCAGCTCTTGTATGGACTTGGCTGATTATAGCTATTGTAACAGCCTTCATTCTAAAATACACGAAATTTGGTAGAAACTTATATGCAATTGGAAGTAATGTAGAAGCTGCAAGGCTTTCAGGAATTAATATTAGAATTAACATGTATGGTTTTTACAGTTTGGCTGCATTACTTAGTGGTATAGGTGGATTGATGCTTGCTACAAGAATGGCTGCAGGTGTTCCCACAGGGGGACAAGGGTATGAGCTTGATGCTATTGCTTCAGTTGTAATTGGAGGGGCTAGTCTTAATGGTGGCGTTGGAACAATCTTAGGTACTGTATTAGGGGCATTGATAATACAAACTATTAGAAATGGCGGAAATCTTCTTGGGGTTGATCCGTTTATTATGCAGATAATAATAGGTGCAATAATTATTTTGGCTGTGTTCTTTGATCAATATATAAAAACAAGAGAAAAAGGAAAAGGAATAAAAAAATTGTTTAAAAGGGAGGCATAATCATAATGGTGAAAATAAGGAAGATTTTTCATGTTGCAGTTGAAGTACCGGATCTTAACGAAGCGATAGATTTTTATACAAAAATTTTAGATCTTACTCTTGTTAGTAGACATAAGTTACCAGAAAAAAAGTTAGAAGTGGCTTTTATCAGTGGTGAAGGTTGTGAGATAGAACTCATGAGTTATGAAAATAGCAAGGATAAAAAGTTTGTTGAAGAAGAATACTCCCATTTTCAGCATTTGGCATTTGAAGTTGATAATATTGATGAAGCCATGAATAGATTAAGTGAAAAGGGAATAGTTTTTGATTCTGTTGAACCTATTCCAGTGTTTGAAGGAAAAGTTTATTACAATACTTTCAGGGGACCTGGCCAAGAATTACTTGAAATAGCTGAGATTAAACAAAAGGAGAAAGTACTATGAAATTACTAATAGATGATGGAAACATTGAAGCAATCGAATCGGTGTTCAAACTTGGTATTTTTTCGGGAATCACAACAAATCCTTCTATCATTAAAAGTAGCAATATGGCTCCTATGGATTTGCTGAAAATTATGCTTAAAAAATTTACCGGGAAGCTTTTTGTGCAATGTGTGAACACAGAGTTGCAGAAAATTAAAGAGGAAGGTGAAAAACTTTATTCGCTTTCGCCTCAAAGAATAGTTCTCAAAATACCATTTTCAGAGAATGGAATTATGGCTGCAAAATATTTTGTGGAAAAGGGTATTCCGGTTACTATAACCGCAATTCATAATTTATCACAGGTAGTTATTAGTTCACTCGCTGAAGTGGATTTTGTTGCTCCATACGTTAATAGAATGGAAAATGCAGGTTTGGATATTTCAGTTGTCCAAGTAATGCAAACATATCTAGAAAATTCAAACAGTAAAACACAGCTAATTGCGGCTAGCTTTAAAAACATAAAGCAGTTTGAGAAAATTGTTTCTTACAATGTGCCGTATGTTACAGCATCTGTAAATATCTACAGGGAAATATTCAACAATGGTTTGACACAAAAAGCGATCAAGAGTTTTGATGAAGATTGGCAATCAATGGCAGTAACTGAATGGGTGAGATAACAGGAGGGATTTCATGAACAAAGTTACAGTATTTGGAAGCTATGTAATGGATTTAACAGTTTTAGCGCCACATGTTCCAACGGTGGGTGAAACAGTTTTTTCTGGACCCTTTAAGATGGGGCCTGGTGGTAAGGGGTTTAACCAAGCTGTAGCTGCGCAAAAAGCCGGTTCTGAAGTTGTTTTTATGACAAAAATAGGCAAGGATATTTTTGCCCCTTTTGTGAAAAACGCCTTTGATAGATTCAAAATTTCTAAGGAGTATTTGTTGGAGTCAGAAACTTCAAAAACTGGGGTAGCGTTAATCGTAGTAAATGAAACTAATGGAAACAATGCTATTGCTGTTGCTCCGGAAGCTTGCAACGAAATATTGGTCGAAGAAGTCAAAAATCATGAGCAAATATTCAAAAGCTGCGATGTTTTTCTTACTCAATTTGAAGCAAATTTGGAAGCCACATATGAAGCTATAAAAATTGCTAAGGAATCAGGTGCAATAGTTATCTTAAACCCAGCACCGGTAAAGGAATTCAACCGAAAGATATTAGATTATGTTGATATATTAATTCCTAACGAAATTGAAGCAAGTTTGATTGCCGATGTGCCTCTTGATGGGATGAATTCTATATATAAGATTGCATCAGAGCTCGAAGATAAAGTTGAGACCGTTGTTATTACACTTGGAGAAAAAGGTGTATTTTGCTCTAACATTTCAGAAAAGGTGATTCCTGTGGTAGAAGTTGACACTATTGATACTACTGGTGCAGGTGACGCATTTGCGGGCATCTTTGCTTCTTATCTTTCGCGAGGGCACTCATTAAGGGATGCTATAGATTATGCAAGAGTGGGAGCTGCGATTTCGACAACCCGTTTTGGCACTTCGCCTTCTATGCCAACGAAGGAAGAAATTGAATCAAAATATCATGAAATCTCTAGGAGTGAATTCGTATGAGCTATATTTTAGCATATGATCTCGGAACAACTGGGAATAAAGCTACTATTTATAGATATGATGGTGCATTGATTGCAAGCGCTTTTAGTGCATACGAAACTTATCATCCTAAGCCCAATTGGGTTGAACAAGATCCAGAACAATGGTGGAATTCAGTTAAAGTAACGACTCATAAGCTTCTTGATCAGGCAAAAATTGATAAAGATGAGATAAAAGTAATAAGCTT
>QNAO01000040.1 GCA_003641785.1 Thermotogae bacterium | reverse complement strand
TATCAATACTGATTATGAACGGCCTTGTTCCACTAATAGATAGAGCTACAAAACCAAGGGTTTTTGGTGAGGTGAAAACATGAAGGGATTTTTCAAAACCGGCCTTATTTTAATGACATACTGCGCTGTTGCGGGGCTCGGGCTGGGTTTGGTTTACAGCATCACAAAGGATCGCATAACCTCAGCCGAGTTCAAGAATAAAACACAGGCGGTGGAGCATGTCTTAAAAGATGAAAATGGCAGCTACCTTGTTCCAATCTCAGAGATTGAAAACACCGTCTTTAACACCAAGTCAACTGATGAAATTCTTTATGAAACTGATAAAGGTAAGGTGTTATCTCCTGTGTATGTTTTTGAAGTTTCGAACCAAAAGATCTACGTCGTTACTGGTTCTTCCATTGGTTTCGGAGGTCCTGTTGTGACTGTCGCAAGTTTTGTGGAAGACAACAAGGGCATTTCCCTGCATTCCATAAAGGTTATTGAGTACTCTCAAGAAACACCCGGTTTAGGAGCTAAGATTGCGGACAGTTCGATTCAAAAGAGGTTTTACCCTTTGGATAGCGCAGTACTTGAAAATGGTGTAAATGTCGACAAAGATGTGGGGGCTCCGGATTTACCGCCTGACGAAGCGAAGAAAAACGGCATTGTCAAAGTCAGCGATGTCATGACAGGAGCAACAATCACGCCAAGAGCTGTTGTCAACTCCATAAATACCATGTACGAGTATCTCGTAAAAAGGATGGGAGGTTCAGAACAGTGAGCTCTCTAAAAGAATTTTCAAAGGGTTTTTTCAAAGAAAATCCCACCTATGTCCAAGTGCTTGGTATGTGCCCTACTCTTGCGGTTACAACAAGTGCTCTCAACGGTTTGGGAATGGGATTAGCCACAACGGCTGTGTTGACAATGTCTAACATAGTCATCTCAGCCATCAGAAAGGCTGTTCCAAAAAATATAAGAATACCCATATTTATAACTGTTATAGCTTCCTTTGTGACTATCGTCGATATGCTCATGCACGCTTTCACTTATGATCTGTGGAAAACACTGGGGTTGTTCATCCCTTTGATCGTTGTGAACTGTCTCATAATGGGAAGAGCAGAGGCTTTCGCATCCCGAAACAGCATAGGCAAATCAATGCTCGACGGATTGGGAATGGGTTTGGGCTTCACTGGTTCACTTGTTTTGCTTGGAAGCGTGAGAGAACTACTGGGAAGTGGGACAGTTTTTGGTCTCGAACTGTGGGGAAAGAAATTCAACATCTTCTTAATGATCTTGCCTCCCGGTGCTTACATGACACTTGGGCTGCTTGCCGCATTATTTGCCTATATCGGCATCACTCGTAAGAAACGGGGTGGTTCTAAGTGAGCAGAATCTTTCTTATACTGCTTTCAGCTCTTCTGGTAAACAACTATGTGTTCATAAAGTTTCTCGGAATTTGCCCCTTTCTCGGAGTTTCAAAGAAAATGGACACCGCTGTGGGTATGGGATTCGCAGCCACTTTTGTGCTCGTGATGTCATCGGTGATAACATGGTTTGTCAATATTATACTCGTGAAAATGGGACTTGAGTTTCTCACCATTATTACCTTCATTCTTGTAATAGCAACCTTCGTTCAGTTCGTAGAGCTCTTTTTGAGAAAAAACAGTCCAGGACTCTATGAAGCTCTTGGAATATATCTTCCTTTAATAACCACGAACTGCATTATTTTGGGAGTCGCAATACTGAATGCCCAGCAGAGTTACAGTTTGTTGGAATCAGTTTTTCACGCTTTGGGCGCAGGATTGGGCTTTTTGCTTGCACTGGTGATTTTCGCAGGAATGAGAGAACGGCTGGAATTGTATGATTTGCCCAAGCCATTTGAGGGAGTTCCCATAGCATTGATTCTTGCTTCGATAATGTCTATGGCGTTCATGGGATTTCAAGGACTTATTAGGTTATGAGGAGTGATCAAATTGACAATAGTTTACTCAGTGATACTGATGAGCGTTCTTGGCTTAAGTTTTGGAATATTTCTGGCTTTCTCTGCGAAAAAGTTTGAGGTTAAAGAGGATCCAAGAGTCAAGATGATAGTAGAGATCCTGCCCGGCGCAAATTGTGGTGCTTGCGGTTACGCCGGATGCGAAGCTTACGCACGTGCTATTGTGGCAAATAAAGCAAAGCCTACGCTGTGCTTGCCTGGAAAAGCTTCAGGCGTGTCCAAAAAGATAAAGGAGATACTTGAAAACAGTGGAAAATCTTGAAATACTTGCACTCAGAAAGTTTGGGCGTTTCAACGTTGAAGAGCTTGAAAGGATCATTAAGCGCTATTCCTGCATCAATGAGCTGCTACATTCTGATGAAAACAGCGGCAAAGCGACTCGTTTCAAAAAGACTTTTAATCCTGCCTTTTTAGAAGAACAAGACAAGCGTCTTCAAAAGTGTGGGGGCGGGATAATCACATACTGGGATGCGGTCTATCCTCCCTCTCTGAAGGAAACACACGATCCTCCGCCTGTTTTGATGTATCTTGGAAACCCAGATCTCTTAAAGAAGAAATGTGTGGCCGTTGTTGGAACACGGAAAGCAACGACTTATGGACTTTCGATGACTGAGAAAATCGTTGACGAGCTTATCAAGATGGGTATGGTCGTTGTGAGTGGAATGGCTTTTGGCATAGATTCTCAGGCTCACAAAACCGCTCTTAATGGCGGATATACTATCGCGGTTTTGGGAACAGGAGTAGATGTTTGCTATCCAGCTTCAAATTCACATCTGTACAGAGAAATAATAAAGAAGGGATGCATTGTCAGCGAATTTCCATTTGGAACAAGCGCTCAGAAACAGAATTTCCCTGCAAGAAACAGGATCATTGCCGGTCTGGCGTCTTCAACAATAGTTGTAGAAGCCCCACTGAAGAGTGGAGCTTTGATAACAAGCACTATAGCCGCTGAAATTGGTAGAGATGTTTTGGCTCTGCCCGGTGATGTGAATCGCAGATCGAGTGAGGGATGCAACATGCTGATCAGTTGTGGAGCTCACCCTATAGTGAGCATCCCACTGCTGTGGACTATGTTTGGATTGAGATCTCCTCAAAATGCCAAAGTTGAAGATCCAATGCTGGACCTCTTTTCAAACGGTCCTTTGAGCATCGACGAAATAGCAGAACTCACAAACAGTCAGATAGAAGACATACTATCCAAGTTGACCGAGCTTGAAATAGAAGGGAAAATTGCTTTATTGCCAGATGGGCGTTACAATAAAATATGAAAACTTAGGAGGTGAAAAAATGCCATATGTTGATACGAAAGAAATTCTTTCCGATGCGAATGAAAGGCGTTACGCTGTAGGTGCTTTCAACGTTAACAACCTTGAATTTCTTCAGGCGATTCTTTTGGCCGCTGAAGACAACCGTTCCCCAGTAATAGTGGCAACCAGCGAAGGTGCAATCAAATATGCAGGAGCAGGAGTGCCGCTTCGAGGAGCTGAAATTTTCGTTCATATGGTCCGAGCTTTCGCTGATAAGATGAGTGTGCCTGTGTCTTTGCATCTGGATCACGGAAGGAATATGGAATATATCCTCGCCGCAATCAAGGCAGGCTACAGTTCTGTGATGATAGACGCCTCTCATCTTCCATTTGAAGAGAACCTAAGAGAAACCTCTAAGGTCGTGGAAATAGCACATGCCATTGGCGTCTCGGTTGAAGCCGAACTGGGTAAACTCAAGGGAATTGAGGACAACATCGTGGAAAGAGAATCGGTTCTCGTTGATCCTAATGAAGCCAAGGTCTTCGTTGAAAAAACAGAAGTTGACTTTTTGGCTCCAGCCATAGGAACAAGTCACGGGGCCTTCAAGTTTCATGGAGAAGCCGTCCTGGATCTGGAGCGACTTGAGAAGGTCAAGTCTTTAACAGGTCTTCCCCTTGTTTTGCATGGAGCCTCCGCTGTTCCCGCTGATCTTGTTGAATTTGCAAACAGTTTTGGTGCCGACATTAAGGGTGCAAAAGGTGTTCCTGAAGAAATGCTCAAAAAGGTGATCGAGCTTGGAATAAATAAGATAAACACAGACACCGATTTAAGAATCTCTTTTGTAGGCCAAATGAGAAAAGCCCTCCAGGAGATGAGGTCAGAAATAGATCCCAGAAAGTTTTTCAAGCCGGTAATGAAGGGTATTTACGATGTTGTAACACAAAAGATGGAGCTATTCGACTCCGCAGGAAGAGGCTGAAAGGAGTGAAACTGTGAAAATACTCGTGGTCAATTCGGGCAGTTCTTCCGTCAAATACCAATTTATAGATATGGATGGAGAAAAAGTACTGTGTAAAGGATTAGCAGAAAGAATAGGCATAAGTGGAAGCAGGCTGATTCACAAGCTCGATACCAAAAAGCTTGTTCTAGACAGAGAGATGAAAGACCACGAACAGGCGCTAAAACTCATTCTTGAAACCTTGACAGATAAGGAATGGGGAGTAATCAAAGATCTCAGCGAAATATCGGCGGTGGGACACCGAGTCGTACACGGAGCAGAACGTTTTGCCAGTTCTGTTCTCATCGATGAAGAGGTACTAAAAGCTTTAGAGGAAAACAGCCATCTTGCACCTCTTCACAATCCTCCAAACATAATGGGAATTTTGGCAACTCAGAAGATACTTCCAAATACACCTGGAGTTGCCGTATTTGACACAGCTTTCCACCAATCTATGCCAGAGAAAGCGTTCATCTACGCGATACCCTATAGATTTTATCAGGAGCATAGAATAAGAAGATACGGTTTTCATGGTACCAGTCACAGATACGTTTCAAAGCGGGCCGCGGAGATTTTGAACAGGGATTACAGTAACTTCAAGGTTATAACCTGTCATCTTGGAAATGGCGCTTCAATCAGCGCAATTATGAACGGCAGATCCGTTGACACGTCTATGGGTTTTACCCCCTTAGAAGGGCTCGTCATGGGCACCCGGTGTGGAGATATAGATCCTGCCATCGTGGTGTACATGCAGGAATCTTTGAACATGAACTTGAAAGAAGTGTACAATGTTCTTAACAAAGAGAGCGGTGTGCTGGGAATATCACAGCTCAGCTCTGATATGAGAGATATAGAAGAGGCCGCTGAATCAGGGAACAAAGCTGCCAAAATGGCACTTGAAATCTACATCTACAGAATTGCGAAATACATAGGCGCCTACACCGCCGCGATGAATGGTGTTGATGCGATAGTCTTCACGGCCGGCATTGGTGAAAATTCTCCCATCGTGCGCGAAAGAGTGTGTGATTATCTGGGATATCTCTCCGTGAAGATTGATAAAGAGAAAAACAACTCCAGGTCTAAGGAAGCTATTATATCAACACCCGATTCAAAGGTCGCCGTTCTTGTGGTTTCCACCAACGAAGAGCTGGTTATTGCTCGTGACACTAAGGAAATCATAGAAAAAGGCCTTAAGGAACTCAATCTTTTCTGAGAAAAACTGGGGGCTCAACAATGAGACCAGGGCCCCCATTTTTGACACCCCTTATGAGAGCCAATTCGGCCTTTGACGAGAATTTCCCATGAGCAAATCTAATATTCTTTACCCGGAGCGATCTTTCGCTGAGTCGCTCAATCCATGACAGCAGGTGCTCAGCGGAAACCACATAGTAGAATTCACCCCTGTTTTTCAACAAATAGGATGTCGCGAAGACGAACTCATCAAGCGTCTTCAGGGTCGCTGTTCTCGTTTGTCTTCTCACGGGATCCTTGCTTGGAACGTTGAACAAGTGATGAGGTGGGTTGGATACCACGGCATCAAACGATTCAGCCTTGAAACAACTCTTTACTTCTCCACAAGAGCAATTTCTTATTTCGACCAGATCGGACATTTTGTTTTCTCCAACTGAAAGCCTGGCAATTTCAGCAAGAAGCGCACTCTTTTCAATGCCAGTTACTTTTACTCCATGCGCCTTTGCCAGATATATAGACAAAATACCACTTCCGCAGCCAAGTTCAACTACTGAGAATGTATTTTTCCTGAGTTTGACGTACCATGCCAGAAGCGATGTCGCATGATTTGGTCTGTGACTTTTCCCAGCATCTTTGAGTCTTATTCCTCTGAAAATGTCCGAGTTAAAATCACATTGAGACTTCTGAGGTTCCAAGCTTTATCACATCTCCCATCACAGGAGAAGATAAAAGGACCGCTTTTGAGTCTTCCAGTGAAATAGCAGTTTCAGCAGAGATCACCGCAGCAAATGATTTGATCACAGAATAATTTTTAGCAAGAATTCCAATATCACCATTGAGTTGGCTTCGCCTTATTTTAAGAAAGGAAAAATCGCGGATTTGCAGACACGTCCCTCCTGAGAGCCAGCAGTCAACGAGTTCTAAATAAGACATTTTTTCCACTTTCAGTGCCAGTTCCTTTGAATAGATGACAGAATTAACTATCCGCCCTCTGGAAAACTGAGAAATGTTCAGCGAAGACAACTGGCTGCCAGTGATCATAAATTGACGGATGTCATTCACTGAAAGCGAGCCTATCTGACAATTAGTAATCCACATGCGATCCACAGACTCTACATCAAGGCAATCAACAGAAGTATTTTTCAGTCCAACTGCAAGAGCTTTGCTGATAGTAATCTGTCCTGCGTGCAGGTTTTGATTTTCCAACCACAGAACACATGTTCCATTGGTGATGACGCTTACATCCAAAGTGGCGCCTTTTACAACAAGTGCGCCTCCATCTGATACGACAATCTGTCCATTGCCCTGAATGCACGCGCCGTGCTCAACAACAAGCGTTCCTTTGACAATAACACTGCAGCTTTCGGGCATGTTGACCCGAGTGCCCCTTTTAATGACCACAAAGGAGTCTACAGGTAAAACGACTTTCCCAACAACAGTCTGCGCTGACGAGCTCAACACACAGCTTTCCAAAGATATAATATGAGATCTCGCATCGGTGGGCAGGTAATCAGGCTCCCTGTACACCAAAGAGACAGGCCCCTCATTTCCAGCTTCATTGACATCACTTATCAGCATCACACTGCGCATGGGGAGGTTGGATCCTCTTATCGTGGAAACCAGCAGCTTTCCTTCTGAGAAGTAATATACTCTGTGATCATTCGTGGTGAGAACTTTGAAATCAGTCGCGTTGAGAGCAGGAGCTTCGGGTACTGCAGAAGAGAGTGTGAACAAATACGTTTCCTGCACGGTATTGGAAGACGAGTCAGTGCAAGACACCCTTAATGTGTGGTTACCTTCACGCATTAGAAATCCATCGAGTTCTATGAACCTTCCTTTGAGCGGTAATTCACTGCCATCGAGTCGAATTTCGAATTCCAGATCCTCAAAACTGTCCCAATCATCTACGATTTGAAGGGGGATCTGCAATTTTCCGAGTGAGAGAAACCTTGGTATCTTCAACGATATTTTGGGAGGCAAGTCCCTACTCGCATTAACCTCGAGTTGAACTGTTTCCTTCTCTTTTCCATTCAAAACTGGGGTAACGTTTATC
>QNAO01000039.1 GCA_003641785.1 Thermotogae bacterium | reverse complement strand
TGACGTCTTAATCGGCAGCAAAAGACCAATTTGCTTTAATTTGCCGTTTCGGCAATGTGTTAAAGACAGTGAATTTTCGAAGGCTCTGAAGAGCACGGATTTTTCTTTGTACGACTGGTATTTTATATCTGGTTCAAGATCTATGGAAAACCTGGTTTTGGAAACTGTTCCAAACAAGAAAAACGCCTTTGTTTCTATGGAAGAATACATGGCTTGCGGAATAGGCGCATGCAAAGGGTGTGCGATTCAAACAAAGGCGGGTATCAAGCATGTATGCACCGATGGACCTGTCTTTAGAGGTGATATCCTGTGCTGAAGATCACACCTCCTTTAATCATCGCCTCAGGTGTTGGTGGAATGGGCGAATATCTCTCTTTAATAAACAAGAGATATCTGGGGGCGTATACCCTTAAAACAGTGACATTTAAGGAAAAGAAGGGTAATCTTCCCCCTCGAATGAGAAGTGGTGATTTTTATTTGTTGAACAGAATTGGTCTTGAAAATCCGGGAATCGACGCCTTTTTACAAAAACTGAACGATGGAGAATACGATGAAATCTTTTCAAACACCAGTGTCATTGCGAGTTTTGGTGGAGATACTTTAGAAGAATACATCAAGATCGCAGAGATCATAAAACCATATGTAGAGAGATTTATAGCCGTTGAGTTCAACTTCTCTTGTCCAAATGTGACACAAGGTGGTTTATCCACTATGACCAAAAGAGAAGCGTGGATGCAAACTCTTTTAAGAATACGAAAGATCCTTCCGGATACTCTCTTGTCTGCAAAAATCGGTATTGAAGGTTGTTTTGTAGAGAAAGCTGTAGCAGATGTGAGGAAATCGGGATGGAACTGTGTAACACTTTTGAACACTGTAAGAGGACTGTTTATTGAAAATGGGCACCCAATAGCAGGAGGCCTTTCTGGACCTATTATGAAGCCAATAACACTCAGAGCGGTTTATGAGACAAAGAAGTTGTTTAAAGATATCTATGTTATAGCATCAGGTGGAATTATGGATGAAAAAGATGCCGAGGAAATGCTCATCGCAGGTGCAGATGCGATTTCCTTGGGAACTGCTCTGTTCAAAGATCCACATGTTGTTGAAAGGATTGGCAGATATCTTCTGAAAAGGAGTGAAAATCCATGATACCTGTTTTGAGTCTCGATATGGAAGATCCACTTGAGTTTATTGAAAAATATGGAAGCTTCGAAGTTGTGAAGTTTGGACACAATCTCGCTATCTTTGGGAAGAAAATGCTCGACAGGCTCTCGGATATGGACCTGAAAATAATTGTTGACCTCAAGTTTTGTGATATTCCCTCAACAGTGGCAAGATCGGTAAAAAGCTGGGATCATCCATCCGTGATCGGATTCACTGTTCATAGTCTTTGCGGAATTGAATCTGTTAGAGCCGCTGTTGAGAATACGTCGAAACACGTTTTTTCAGTTATAAAACTGACATCTCAGCCTGGCAATATGAAAGACTATATGACAACAATAGAGAAAATAGAAAGCCTTGGTGGCTCTTTCGTCCTCCCAGGCAAATGGGCAACAGCCCTTCGTGAGAAGATAAGAGGGGCTTTCCTCGTTCCGGGGATAAGAATAAGCGTTCCTTCGTTTGATCAAAGGGATACCGTTACACTTGATGAAATAAAGGATGCAGCCGACTACGCCGTCTTGGGAAGAGAAATTTATCTCAGTAGCGATCCAAAGGCAAAGATCGAGGAAGTAAGGAGGCTTTGTGGTTCATGAGAATTGAGGATATCTTGCAAAGATCGGGCGCTATTCTTCAGGGTCATTTCCTGCTTTCAAGTGGAAATCACTCTCCGCATTATGTTCAGTGCTCAAAACTCTTTGAAAACCCTTCTTATGGTGATCTAATTGGGAATTTGATAGCGGAAAAAGTAAAGAAGTATAATCCAGAAGTCGTTATAGGTCCCGCAATGGGGGGTGTTATTCTATCCTACGTCGTCGCAAGATCCCTGCGAGTTCGTTCTCTGTTTTCAGAAAGAGAAAGCGGTGTTATGAAACTTCGAAGGAATTTCGCTCTTCAAAGAGGTGAAAGAGTTGCAATTGTGGAGGATGTCACAACAACAGGAGGTTCAGTAAAAGAGGTAATAGAAGTAGTGAGAAATTTGGGTGCAGAAGTTTGCTGCGTTGCCAGTATTATCAACAGATCCTCAAGAAATCCATTTGAAATGCCATTTGAATTCCTCGTGGAGATGAATCTTGTTGTTTACAAACCTTATGAGTGTCCACAGTGCAAATCAGGAATTCCACTGATAAAACCTGGAAGTAGAAGTTCTTAGGGTAGCGTAAGCTACCCTTTTTCTAAAGTTAAATACTCTGATAGGCTCTTGTATTGTCAAAGAGATCATGATAGAATGTGTTTGGAAAAGTGAATAACTTCCCCTTTTAGGGGAAAACACCCTTGTATAATTCCGAGAATAAGGCTCGGAAGTCTCTACCGGACAGCCGTAAACTGTCCTGGCTACAAGGGATAGATTTTTTGCTTGCCAATGGTAGAGACTTCTCTACCATTTTTCTATTTTTAGGAGGGATTGTATGCCACAAATAGCTGTTGTTATGGGAAGTGACAGTGATCTTCCAGTAATGATGAAAGCGATCGCTACACTTGAAGAATTCGAAGTGGAGTACGAAGTGCGCGTTCTGTCTGCCCACCGCACACCTGAAGAAACCGCTGAATTTTCTAAATCTCTTGAAAAAAGAGGAATAAAGATAGTGATAGCTGGTGCTGGAAAGGCTGCTCATCTGCCAGGATTCATCGCGGCATTCACAACCATTCCGGTTATAGGAGTGCCGATCAGCGCCTCTTTCGATGGAATCGACGCGTTGTTGTCAATTGTACAAATGCCACCGGGCATTCCAGTGGCAACCACCGCTGTCGACGGAGCGAAAAATGCCGCTCTCCTCGCGATAGAAATACTTTCCCTCAACGAAGAAAAACTGAGAAGCAAGCTGAAAGCGTACCGCAAAAGGATGAACCAAAGGGTAAAAGCAAAGAACGAGCAAATAAAAAGGGAGGTTGAAAAAAGATGCAAGCAATAAAGCTTCTATACGAAGGGAAAGCCAAGAAAATATTCGAAACCCAGGATTCACAATTGAGAATCATGGAGTTCAAAGACGATGCAACTGCATTCAATGGGCAGAAGAAAGGATCTATTCACGACAAAGGAAAAATTAACAATAGGGTTTCGGCAGCGCTTTTCGAACTTCTTGAAAGCAGTGGAGTCAAAACACATTTCGTGAAAATTTTGAATGACAGAAATATGTTGGTGAGAGCAGTTGAGATTATCCCACTTGAAGTGATTGTCAGAAACATCGTTGCTGGCAGTATGGCAAAGCGCTTTGGAATTGAGGAGGGGAAGCGCCTTCATGAGCCTGTGCTGGAATTCAGCTACAAGAATGACGAGCTTGGCGACCCCATGATGAATAGGTACCACGCTCTTGCACTTGGACTGGCAACAAGAGAGGAAATTGACTACATCGAAAAGACATCTTTAAAAGTCAATGAGATCCTCAGAGATTTCTTTGCGTCTAAGGATATATTGCTCGTCGATTTCAAACTTGAATACGGCAGATTCGGAGATGAGATTCTTCTGGCAGATGAAATATCACCAGACACATGCCGTTTTTGGGATGCCAAAACAATGAAAAAACTCGATAAAGACAGATTCAGAAGAGATCTTGGAGACATAGAACAAGCATATCTTGAAATCCTCGAAAGAATCAGCAAATGAGGAGGAACAGTAAATGAAAGTCAAAGTTGAGGTCTTTTTCAAAGAAGGAGTTCTTGACCCACAGGGAAAAACAGTGAAAAACGCTCTTCAACACCTTGGATATGACGAAGTTGACGATGTCCGTGTAGGAAAGGTTTTCACGTTATCTCTGAAAACAAGCGACAGAGAAGCAGCCCGAAAAAGGGTGGCACAAATGTGTGAAAAACTGCTTTCGAATCCTGTTGTGGAAACATACAGCATCGACACTGTGGAGGAAACAAGATGAAATGCGGCGTGGTCACCTTTCCGGGTTCTAACTGTGATCAGGACTGCTACCACGTTCTTAAGAGTGTTATGGGACAATCCACAGACATGATTTTTCATAAAGACACGTTCTTTGACGATGATTTTGATTTGATAGTTCTACCCGGTGGATTTTCATATGGAGACTACCTTAGACCAGGTGCGATAGCCAGATTCTCGCCTGTTATGAAAAGCGTTAAAAAGGCTGCTAAAATCGGAAAACTCGTGTTGGGAATATGCAATGGATTTCAGATACTCGTTGAGGCAAACCTTCTTCCCGGAGCGCTGTTGAAAAACATCGATCTCAAATTTCACTGTCATGACGTGTACATCAAAGTAATGAACAACGACAGTCCTTTTACAGCACTTTATGAAAAGGGCGAGGTCGTCAAAATGAACATCGCCCACGCTGACGGAAATTACTACGCCGATAATGAAACTCTTGACGAGCTTGAGCAGAATAGTCAAATCGTTTTCTGCTACTGCGACGAACGAGGTGAAATCAATGAAAATAGTAATCCAAATGGGTCTGTGAAAAACATAGCGGGAATTTGCAACGTTGAGGGAAATATCCTGGGATTGATGCCTCACCCCGAGAGATGCTCCGAAGAAATCCTTGGATCTGCAGATGGAAAAAGGATCTTTGAATCTATAATCACCTATTTTGAACGGAGGTATGCCTGTGATAGCAGAAACTGAACTCAAATTGCACGGGCTCTCAACAGAGGAATATCAGAGAATCACCGAAATTCTTGGAAGAGATCCCAATAATGTAGAACTTGGAATGTATGGAGCGATGTGGTCTGAGCACTGCAGTTATAAGAATTCAAAACGAGTTTTGAAGAGATTTCCAACCACGGGAAAAAGGGTAATCCAAGGACCGGGCGAAAACGCTGGAATCGTGGATATTGGAGATAATTTGGTAGCTGTGCTCAAAATAGAGAGCCACAATCACCCATCGGCTGTGGAACCATTTCAAGGAGCTGCCACAGGAGTTGGAGGCATAATAAGGGACATCTTTGCAATGGGAGCAAGACCGCTGGCTTTACTCGACTCGCTACGTTTTGGAGAGCTTGATGAACCAAGGGTCAAGTATCTTTTCAGCGGCGTGGTATCGGGAATATCTCATTACGGAAACTGCGTTGGCATTCCAACGGTTGGGGGAGAGGTGTATTTCGACTCGTGTTATCGTGATAATCCACTTGTGAACGTCATGTGCGTTGGTGTGGCCAACAAGAAAGATATAAAGCTTGCAAAAGCCGTGGGAGTGGGTAACTCTGTAATGCTCGTTGGTTCCTCAACAGGAAGAGATGGCATTCATGGCGCATCCTTCGCGTCTGAAGAGCTATCCGAAGATTCTGAGAGCAAAAGACCCTCCGTTCAAGTAGGGGATCCCTTTATGGAAAAACTTCTAATTGAAGCCTGTCTTGAAGCTTCAAAGAAGGATTTTGTCTTAGGTGTTCAAGATCTGGGGGCCGCTGGTTTAACCTCAGCATGCTGCGAGGCTGCGGCAAGGGCCGGAACGGGAATGGACATAGACATCTCTCTTGTTCCTCAGAGAGAAGAAGACATGAGTCCGTATGAGATCATGCTTTCTGAATCACAGGAAAGAATGCTTCTCATAGTCAAAAGGGGTTATGAAGAAGAAGTTTCAAAAATATTTGCAAAGTGGGATCTTCACGCGGTGAAAATAGGGACAGTTACCAATGACGGCATGATCACAGTTAGAAAAGAGGGCGTCAAGGTTGCACAAGTCCCTGCAAAATCGTTAACTGAGGGCGTTCCAGAAGTAAAGCGAGAATCTTCACAGCCATCTTATCTCAAGAAAACCGCTGTTTCTGTCAACACAGGCATCAACGAGAATCCTGAAAAGATCTTCTTAAAGCTACTCGGCTCACCAAATCTTTCAAGTAAAAGATGGGTATTTGAGCAGTACGATCACAGAGTAGGCACCAATACCGTTGTGAAGCCCGGATCAGACGCCGCCGTTATCAGAATCAAAGGTACCTCGAAGGGAATAGCTCTGACAACAGATTGCAATTCCTTGTACTGTTATCTTGATCCGTTGGAAGGAGGAAAGCAAGCAGTTGCGGAAGCCGCGCGAAACATCGTGGTAACAGGGGCTGAACCGATAGCAATTACCGACTGCCTGAACTTTGGAAATCCTGAAGATCCTGAAATCTTTTATCAGGTTGAACAATGTGTAGAAGGTATATCTCAAGCCGCCGAATTTCTTGGAATACCCGTTGTCAGTGGAAACGTCAGTTTTTACAATGAGAGCCCGCAAAGGACAATTTTTCCAACGCCAGTTATTGGAATGATAGGTCTTCTTGAGAATATAAATGAGCGCTGTGAAACAGGATTCAAAGATAATGGAGACATCGTGGTTCTTCTTGGGGAGGTTCAAGGTTCAACAGAAGCAAGTGAATACCTCAGATATATTCACGATGTAAAAGCAGGGAAACCTCCAAAGATCAACTTGCTTCAAGAAAAGAAAATCCAGCAGTTGTGTTTGAGAGCCGTTAGAGAAGGCGTTGTCAAATCTGCTCATGATGTGTCGTTGGGTGGTCTCGCAGTGGCTCTTGCCGAATGCTGTGTGATTGGTAAGAAGGGATTCAAAGGCAATATTAACTGCAAAAATCTCGATGCGGCACTTTTTGGAGAGTCTCCGTCCAGAATAGTTGTATCAGTTTCACCAAAAAATATGGAAACTCTGAAGCTCTTAGCAGAACAAATGCAGATAAGAATCACTGTGATTGGCACGGTGTGTGAATCACGAATGACACTTGCTTTTAACTCTTCAGTCGTTATCGATTTACCACTTGATGAAGTGATTGATGTCTATGAAAATTCACTTGAAAGAAGGATATCTGCTCAATGAAAGAAGCATGTGGTCTTCTGGGAATATACACAACTGGAAACGAGATATCTATTTCAACCACAATTTATTTCGGACTGCTCGCACTTCAGCACAGAGGCCAAGAGAGCGCCGGAATAGCCGTCAGTAATGGTAGATCAATAAAGTGCCACAAAGGTTTGGGCCTTGTTTCAGAAGTTTTCAGCGAACTTGAACTGAAGAAACTCGTTGGAAGTATTGGTATGGGTCATGTTCGTTACTCCACAACTGGAGATAACACTGTAGAGAACTCTCAACCACTTGTCTTCGGTTACAGCAAAGGACAAATGTCGATTGCTCACAATGGAAATCTGGTGAACGCATCCGCACTTAGAAAGGAACTTCAAGAGCACGGGTTCATATTTCAAACAACGACAGACAGTGAAATAATCGCGGCAACGATATCCAGAGAAATCAGCTACAGCGCCAATTTGATTGAAGCTCTGCAGAAAGCGATGATGAAGCTGGAAGGTTCGTTTTCTCTCATTATTATGACAGAGGACAAATTAATCGCAGTACGAGATCCACACGGTTTCAGGCCTCTGTGTCTTGGACGACT
>QNAO01000038.1 GCA_003641785.1 Thermotogae bacterium | reverse complement strand
TAAGCGGATAAGAGCGCATTTTCTGCGACAAATCTCTTCTTAAATTAGCTTTCGCAGATTTTCGCCACTTTGCGCCTTAAACTTAGTGAGTGAAATCAGAATATCGGTCAGTGAAACGCGGATGTAGAGAGGTTTTTGTGATACTTTTGTCTGAAAAGGTTAGATTCCTTCCATAACAGCAGACAGATATGCAGACAGAGAAAGATGGGATGCCTACATGCTTCGTGGATTTATGATCAGAGATTCAGAGTTGTTCTGCAGGCACAGCTTTGGCTAACACGGAGCTCTCAAATGTGAAAAAATTTCCCTCTTTTTTGCAGCAAAGAATCCTATTGCGTAATCTGAAACCCCACCTATCCAGATTAGCAAATCCTTATACATTACCAATCCGCATCCGAATATCACGAATGCTCTGTCACCGTACTCCTCTATCAAACCTCTGGGAGAGAGAACATAGTCTGTTGAAGCCAAAAGATCTCCCTCTTTGCTTACAAGAGCCAACCCATTCTTATATGACAGGTCTTCCTTCAAGACGGCATGCCAACCAATCAGAAACTCATTTTCCATTCTCAAAGCATTTGTTGACCAACCAACTTTTGTCTCCCATTCTTCGGGAAAGAAAACAGGTTCTAAACTCTCAAGGGGTATCGAGGATCCAATTACCTGCCCCTTCCAACACGTGCGCAAGCCCTCGACATCTATTCTTGTTAGAATATGGCAATCGGATAAAAAAGAGCTATCCTTCATGGATACCGGGAAAAATTCTTCACCGTTGTCTTTTATAGAAAGGTATGTTTTTTCTAAAACTGTGTACTCCTTATTGAGTTTGGCATAAGCAAGAAAATCTGTATGGGGACTTCCTTCTTGGCTCCATTTTTTGTAGCCCTTTCCTGTGTATAGCATCTTTATCGAATCGTTTTCATAGAACACTCGAGGGTCTTCACAGCCCAGAAACTCTTGTAGGTTGGAAGGCCAGAGAACTATTTCTGTTTCTATTGGCAGCCGGATGGCATTGTCCAGAAGATCTTCCACGTTTACAACGAAATGACCCACAGCAGACACGTACTTGTAGTAATCAAAAATCAACCTTGGAAATACGTGAAGTTCCTTTCCTTCTATAAATGCTCCTGGATTGAAAACCGCCACTGGGTTTCTGCGATAGTTCTTTGGCGCAACGTCATTCGGAAAGATATAAGTGAGCCTCTCAAATATGTTTTTCGTTGAGTTTCTTCTAAAGTTTCTCCTCTTTTCTTGAATGAGGTTCATCATAAGTTTTTCTTCTTTCTTCATGCTCTCTCCTACCTCTTACCTTCCATTTTTATTTCCAAGGGCCAAGCAAGTGCATTTATCGGCGGCTCCGTAATAGGCATAGTAAATGTCTTTAAAAACTACCAAACCTTCTGTGAACACAACGTTTCTCGTTACGCCCTCTTTTTCCCACGGGGTCTGTGGCTCAAGTAAGGGTTTGTCCAACCTGTCGATTACCTGTGCTGGGTCCTCCTTCGAAAGTAGTGCTACCCCTGTTCTGTGGACGTGGTTTTCATCCCAACCATTGTACATGAATAAGATTCCTTCCTCAACGATCAAAGGAGTTGGTCCAGGCTCTACACCTTTTGAGTCGAAGAATCCCTTTCTGGGTAATAGGATTGGGTTTCGTTCATCTTCCCTCCAGACTTTCAAGTCCTCAGAGTAGGCAATTCCAATAGCCGTTTTCCATGGTTCTCGTTGGCCCAAGAAGTACATGACAAACTGATTCTTGAACCTTTCAGGAAGCAGAACACCTGCTTTGATTTGATCGTTGTCCCATGCCTCTGGTTGAGGTTCAAAGGTTACCCCGAGTTTTTCCCACTCATACAAATTCTTCGAGCGAGCTAAGCACACATGTCCCTTTTGTTTATCAGAATTGCCGACATATGTCATGTAGTAAACACCGTCGATCTCAACCACCCGAGGGTCTTCACATCCCTTTGATTCGTATGGAAACTCCGGTTCCAAAACACAGCACATATTTGAAAAGTGGATCCCGTCCATGCTGATGGCCATAGCAATTCTCCCCGTCACGACGTCATCATGTTCTTCATAGCGAGAAAACAAGTAGAAGACATCGTCTTTCACTATTACGCTGGGGTTGTAAATTCCCTTGCTCCCTATCTTAAAGTCGCCTGGTTGGATGACAGGATTACCTTCGTATTTTTTGAACTTCGGAATCCAAGATTTGAAATCCATCCTTCTCTCCCCCTTATAACGAACATAGTGAACATTACTGTCGAACAAAGCAAGATTCACACTATTTCCTCATATGCACACTCTTTCGAGCACTACTATCTTTTCGAATCTGCCACACCAACACAGAAAGAGAGATTCCAGCTATAGTAATCGATAATACATCTGCTACAAACTCGGCAGAAAAGGGATCTAAGAACGGCAAAGCTAAGCATCCCAGAAGTATGATGAAGATACACATGGTAAACACTATCTTTCCAATGCGAGGGTCCACTTTGGTACCTCCTCAATGAGATGACACGCTACCCAATGATCTTTTTCTACTTCCCTAAGCCGCGGAGGTTCCTCTGTACAGATTTTGCGAGCATAAGGACACCTTGTATGGAACCTACAACCTGATGGCAGTTCGCCGGCTTTGGGGAGCTCTACGTTTTTCAATTTTAGGGGTCGAATCTTTCTGGCAGCACGTGGGTCTGGTATCGGAGCTACTGAAAGAAGAGCTTGAAAATAAGGATGCTTCGCCTTCTCAAAGACTTCCTGAAGATTCCCCATTTCAACGATTTCTCCCAGGTACATCACAGCAATTCTTCCGCGCCTGGCCAGATATCTGGCAGATGCCAGATCGTGCGTTATATACAAGAACGCTGTTCCAAATTCCTCGTTCAGTCTCATCATCAAATCAAGAATGGAAAGACGAAGAGAGGGATCTATCATAGAAATGGGTTCATCTGCTACTATGAATTTTGGTTTTGGAATAATACTGCGTGCAAATACTATCCGTTGCCTCATTCCTCCACTTAGATGGTAAGGGTACTTATTCAAAAAATAGTCTGGAGGTGTTACTCCAACGAACTCCAGTAGTTTCCGGATTTCCTCGTCGACATCTTTATGTTTTGTGCCGTAGCGGACCAGAGGGGCTCTGAGCGTTTGGTACACAGTTCTGACTGGGTTTAGCGCTGCATAGGAATCTTGATGAACTATCTGTCCTATAAAACGAGACTTGCGTGAGTTTCCATCCCATATATCTGTTCCTAAATGGAGAACTTTGCCAGAAGTTGGACGCAGGAGTCCAAGAGCTATTCTCCCCAGTGTACTCTTTCCACAGCCGGTTTCTCCGACAAGTGCCAAAATTTCATTGTCCCTTAGTTCGAGAGAAACCTTTGTTACAGCTTCTACGCAGATCTTTTGAAGGAATGCTTTTTTTACATAAACCATACTGACTTCTTTGAGCTGTAGGACTGGTGGCGTCACTTAAATCACCTCGTGCTGAAGTCTCTTTACATCAAGTCGATGATGACATGCCACGATATGGTCAGGCTCCATATCGATGAGTTCGGGTGCTTTCTCCCGGCATAATCTGCTTGCGTATGGACATCTTGGGTGGAATCTACAGCCGACAGGTGGGTTTATTAAACTTGGTGGAGTGCCAGGAATGGGTTTCTTAGCGCTCAAATCTCCAACTACAGAAGGGATAGCATTGATTAGTCCTATGGTATAAGGGTGACAAGGGTTGTAGAATATGCTCTCCACACTTCCTACTTCTACAATCTGGGCAGCATACATGACGGCAACTCTGTCTGCTACCTTGGCTACGTTTGACACATCATGTGTTACCATTAGCATGGTAATGCTCAAGTCCTCATGCAAGTGTTGGAGCGTTTCTATCAATTGGGCTTGCGTTATCAAATCAAGAGCAGTTGTAGGTTCATCCAAGATCAGTAGCTCTGGATCCAGCAAAAGAGCCATGGCTATGACTACGCGTTGTCGCATCCCGCCACTCAGCTCGTGAGGGTATGAATTCATAACTCGGTCAGGCTCCAGCCCAACTACCTTCAGGAGTTTTCCCGCTCTTTCAAAAATCTCAACCCGTGGCATTTGTCTGTGATCTAAAACTGTGTCTATAACCTGGTCTTTAATCTTTAATACAGGATTCAACGAACTTTGAGCTGCTTGGAAAACTGCGGCAATCTTTTCCCATCGAATCCTTCGCTGACTTTCTGGATCGAGAGAGAGGATGTCGGTGCCATTGAATAAGATTCTCCCTTGCCTGATATACCCGTTCGAAGGCATCACATTGAAAATTGCCTGAACAATCGTTGTCTTGCCGCACCCAGATTCCCCAATTATCGCCATGAATTCACCTTTACGAACCTTCAGAAAGACATGGTTAACTGATCTAAGAATGCCCTCTTGAACCTCATAGTCTACTACTAAGTCCTCTATATTTAGAATTTCCAAGGGAATCAACTCCTCATTCGTGTGCTCTCAATCGTGGGTTGAACCATTCATCTAATCCTTGGGCAAAGCAAAGGGCTCCATACTGAAACAAGATAATGCTTCCCATTGGAGCCAAAACGTAAAACAAGCCCCTTGGGACGTAAATAGAACCGGTCTGGAAAATTGCCAAATTAAGCATCATACCCCAATTGGTTGGAGAATACGGAATAAGGCCCAGAAACATTAATCCCACGCTCGCTGTTAGCGCCCCTCTAACTAGTCGCACGAAATTAACTGTGATGTAGGGCATGAGGTTAGGTACAAGCTCATTGAAGAGTATACGAGTAGTTCCGAGATCTAACATCTTGGCAGCTTCTATGAATTCCCTTTGCTTTAAAGACAGGATTTGTGACCTTATGTCACGTGCCAATCCAGGCCAGGACCATACAGCGAGAATCAGTCCAATACTAACAGGATCCTTGACCCGAAAGGAAGCAGCTAATATCATCATTACAGGAAAACTTGGAACCGTCAGGAATACATCCACTATGCGCATCAGTACCATGTCAGTGTATCTGCTTCCAAAACCTGCAATGCTACCTATCACAACTCCCAGCAGCATTGCAAAAAGTCCTCCAAGAAAGGCCGTGATCATGACGTCTCGAGAGCCGTGTACGAGTTGCTGAAAGATGTCTCTTCCCATGAAATCCGTGCCGAGCAGGTGCTTAGTGGATGGAAGTTGGTACCGCTCGAGATAATTCGATCTGAGGTCTAAGGGAATAATACTTGGACCAATGGTTGCCATCAAAATAAATAACAGAAGGACTATCGAACCGAAACAAGCTTTCTTGTTTCCAGCGAGGGCCCGAAGGAATTTTATCACTGGACGTACAAAACACGTAAGAAATCGTTTTCTGCGCAATTCACTCACCCACTTTTACTCGAGGATCCAATCTTGAGTAGAGCAAATCTGCTAGCAAGTTAGCTACTATTACTCCTACCGTCGTGAGAAGAAACAATCCTTGCATCAATGGGTAGTCTCGGAGAGCAACAGCTTTACCGAAGAAGAATCCTATTCCTGGATATGCAAAGACACTTTCTATTAGTGCGGAACCTCCTAGCATCCCACCGATTGCGATTGCCAATCGTGTGAACGGCGGTAAGATCGCGTTTTTTCCCAGATACGAAATGGCGATTCTTCGTTCCCTCAAGCCTCGCATCTGGGCTGCTGTGATGTAGTCTTCTCCAAGAACGCTGGTGGCGCTTGCCTTCATCATTAGCATCCAACCACCTACATTTTCAATCGTGTAAGCCATAATCGGTAGAAATGCATGGTACAGAACACTTATGATGAACTTCAAATTGAAACCAGGTGTGACATCAACATTGTATGCACCCTTCAGGGGAAACAACCGAAGGTTGACGGCGAAAATTATCAAGAGTATCACAGCGGTTAGATAGTCAGGAGTCGCATCTGTTATCGATGCGTATGCAGTCACAAAGGATTCGAGCAATGTCTTTCGCTTCCATGCCGCCAACGTACCTATTATTGCTCCAACGACAAAACTGAGTACGATCGAAATTGAAAGGACCAGAAGTGTCCACGGAAGAGCCGAAAACATGATTCTTATTACTGGTATTTGGTACTGTACAGAATCTCCCAGATTTCCTCTAAATATGTTTGCTACATATCTGAAATATTGAACATACAGCGGGTCATCCGCTCCAACACCATACATACCCTTGATCTCTTCATATGCAACGTCGAAGGGTATACCCTCAGTTGACGCTTTATCCAAAGCCATTGAATAGATGATATCGCCTGGCATGTTTCGAACTAAGACGAACGTCAGACTCATAGCCGCAAAAATAGTGAACACGGAGATCAGAATCTTCTTTATCAGCAATGTGTCGGTTCCTCCTTTTGATTATAGTAGGGGACCTGACCTGAGCGTCAGGTCCCCTATAGCGTGCACATGATTATTTTGTAGGTCTCAGCTTACCCTCTACCATCCACTGAACAGAGGCCTGTCTCCAATCATAACCGAATTTGTCAAGCATTTCAGCACCAGGCAGCCATACATTTGGATCCTCTGATGATTTGGTATACTGTGGCCATCCGGTAACTCTAACACCATCGAGGAGGAAGAACTGAGCCTGCTTTTCTAAGAACTCTATCACAGGTAGATACTCATTCATTGCTACAGCCAGCTTTTGCACCAGTTCTCTCTGTGTAGTCTCATCTTCTGCTACAAGGAGTTCTTGCACCAATTTGTCTAGATCTTCCCCATTTGGGCCCTTGCCCTTTGGGTCCAATCCGGTAATCGATGCTATCCAACCATTTGTTGAGCAGAGACGATCAAAACCTTGGACAGGATGAAATTTCTCGAATACACCGAACTCGATAGTCATATCAAAGTTACCAGAACGAAGTGTGTTGCCAAATATTGCTCCTTCCACGATTCTCACGCTAGCTTGAATTCCGAAGTCCTCGAGCTGACGAGAAATCACGTCAGCCGCTATCACCCAGTCCGTGTATCCTTGTCTTGTTGTAATCTCAAACTGAAGGATCTCTCCATCCGGTGTTCGCCACAGCCCATCAACACCCCTATACATTCCCAAGCTCTTGAGTAGCTCTTCAGCCTTCGCGCGATCTACAGGGTATTTGTTCAACCTTTCCTTCAGCTCGGGTGTTACCCAAGATTCGAATATAGAAGGTAATAACCCACAGGGATACTGAACCGTTGCACCATAATGAAGCGCGATTTCTCTAACTTTATCTCTGTCGATCACATATGCCAGTGCCTGCCGGAAAGCCTTCTCTGAGAATGGATATCTCCTCAGATTCATAGCCAAACAAAAAGTAGAGAAATCTGGAACTGGTATATGCCTCAGTTTTGGATTGGCATTAACGAGAGTTGTAACCACGTCGGGAGGAGTACCAGGTTTTTCCAAATCGACCTGTCCGGCCATGAACTGTGCCCAAGCCAACTCGTTTGTGGTGTAACGAGAAGCTCTGACCTCATCAATCTTCAGATTTTTCGCCCATGGGGTGTCATCACGTTTTACAAGAACCATTTCGTCGGGGGTTACTGTTAGCAGTTTGAAAGGACCCACACCGATAGGCTTTTCGGGTCTATATGATTTCAAACTCTTGCCAAATTCTGCTACCCTTTGACTTATTTCCTCCTCCAGTAAGGAAACATCTTCTCC
>QNAO01000037.1 GCA_003641785.1 Thermotogae bacterium | reverse complement strand
TTTGTCTTTTTTTCGAACTGCGCTTGTTTTTCATTTCTATCTGTCCAGTACTGATAAATAACTTCATGGCGCTTAGACAGCGCCTCTACGGTTCTATAAACTCTTTTATCAAACTTTGCGTGCATGTATCCGATCACGAGAATTCTCATCTTTACGCCTCCCACAATGTTCTAAACCGCTGATGTCAAAATCATCATATCTGAGGTGACAACCAAATTTTACACCGATTATCAGTAACGCTCATCTTAGAGGATATAGGAGAAACTGTGTCAGTACCCACATCAACTTCATTTTACCAGCGATATGAACAAAGACATCGTGGTAAATCCAGGATACGGTTTACAGTGGGCAAGTATCGGAGTGTTCCCATGTGTTATGACTGCAAATTATCTACCATCGCAAGGACCTACGCTAAAAGTGTTATGCTAGAGTAGTAGACAGACAAATACCTCATTCTTGCATGTTCTGTGAAATTGTGAAAGCGATACAGTCAAGTTTTCTTAAAAGGGGGAGAACAAATGGAATTCAAATATGACGCATACTGCGGCCTGTACTGTGGCGCCTGCGGTGTTCTTATCGCCAATGAAAGAGATAAATTAGAGCAGCTCGCAAAAGCCTGGAAAGTGGAGCCTGAGAAACTCGAATGTCATGGATGCAAAAGTGAAACAAGTTCCTCTTTTTGTGTGAGCTGCAATATAAGAAACTGCGCCGAAAGCAAGGAGATTGATTTTTGCTTCCAGTGTGAACAGTTTCCCTGCACTCGGTTAGTAGAATTCAAAAATGACAAGTACACACATCATTCTATAATAGTGAGGAATTTAGCTTTTATACGGGATAAGGGAGTCGGCGAATGGCTGGAAGAACAACGGATTAGATGGAGTTGCCCAAGCTGTGGCGAAAGATTTTCGTGGTACGATGAGATCTGCAAAAAGTGTGGAAGGAAACTACACAACTGCGTGAATGACCTTAAGACAGTTCAGCATTTTGAAAAAACGGAAGGTGAACCACAATAAAAGTTCTTGCAGTGGTATTCAGCGCGAGAAAGGAAGGAAACTGCTCAAAGCTGGCAAGCTATTGTTTGGACGGATTTCGAGAATACGGCTCCGAGGTAGAGATCATGAAAGCTTCACAACTTGATATCAGATCATGCAATCACTGTAACTATGAATGCTTCGCTAATAAGGAATGCCCAATAAAGGATGACACCCCCGATATCTATAAGAAATGCGAGAACGCAGATATCGTGATCTTCGCAATCCCGACCTATGGGGCGCATCTTTCATCTATGTATTTCGCTTTTGCTGAAAGATCCCAAGCCATTTTCAAAAGCTTTGATCACTACACAAAGTCATTCTTGAAGAAGATAAACTTCATAATTGTTGGAAATCTTTCAGCGGGGGGTGACATGGCTCTTCATGAGGCTCTCTACAGTTTCGCAAACCTTGGCTTTTGGCCAGAAGTACTTTTGTTTCCTTCAAGAGAATACAGAAAGAATTCGATCAACGGCGACTTAATTGAGGTCCCTGAAGTGAAGAAACGACTTGATGAGTTTGTGAAAATGCTAGTAAAAAATGTTGAGAGACGACGGTCAGCTTCAGTGAAGAGTAAGTAAGAAAATTGAAAAATTTCGCTCACTGTGGCAAACATCTGTGCAAATTGATTGATAGCTATGTAGCCAAGGATTCAGAAAATCACAGGGACTTGACAGAATAAACGCATTCTTCAACTACTAGTACACTTAAATCTGACATATGAAGAGAATCAACCATATGGTCCAAGGAAAAAATTGGGCCGAAATCATCAGGTCTGACTTGTACCCTTGAATCTGTCCCCACCGATTAACAGAAAGATTAGTGTGTTTGAAAGCATCGAAACATTCCTGAAGCAAGTAATAAAGAGAGCAAGAAATAATAAGCATCAGTGCGATGACGACAAGTAGAAGCCGTAGATTGTTGATAATCTTTCATAATCGAGTTTTGGTTAAAGGGTTGTTTGTGGAATAATGTTAACGGTAACATCAACAGAGGTGAGTCCATGAGAAAAAGAGTAACAATCGAAATGATTGCCAAAGATGCTGGAGTTTCAAAAATGACGGTTTCCCGAGCCATTAACAATCCAGAAAAGCTGAAAAGGGGTACGCTGATAAGGATCTTGAACTCCATGAAAAAACATGAGTACAAACCCAGATTTGTCGCCAGAATACTCGCAGGAAGTAGGTCAAATACATTTGGATTTATTGTGAAATCTAACGAAGATTTCGTCATACCACCATTTTATGGGGAATGCGTTCGGGCCGCCTCTAACTGGTTCAAGAAACATAGCTATCGCTCCATGATTTTTAACATGTCTGATGAACAAAGCGCTTCCCTTTTCATTGATTACGTGAATTCTGGCTTGATAGATGGACTGATTCTCTTCGAGGGAACTCATGAGAAATCTCTTCTGAAAGCGCTCAAAAGTAATGACATTCCTGTTGTACTTGTTGGTGAAGATCCGGAGGGTACGTACGATTTTTACTCTGTGTCATCGAACAACTACAATGGTGCAAGAATGGCAGTTGAGTACTTGATTGCGAAAGGCTCACGTGAGATTTGCTACATTACAGGAATTGGAACGAAGCCCTCAGTGGAGGAAAGACTAAGGGCATACACAGATGTCATGTGTGAGCACAATTTAGAAGCAATTTCCGTGCCTGCGGAAAACACACTTAGAGGGGGAGTGAAAGCAGTTGAAGAGTTGATTGAGAAACATCCGAGCTTTGATGCGCTTTTCTGCTTCACGGATCTCATAGCGATTGGAGCTTTAAGAGGGTTAAGGAAGAGGGGATTTGATGTTCCCAAAGACGTTCGGGTTGTGGGATTTGATAACATTCACATTTCTGAGTATGTGTTTCCCTCTTTGACCACCGTTTCTCAAGATATGACCTTAATGGGGGAGATTGCAGCCAGGACATTACTGCAGATAATGGATGAGACACAACCAAATGATTCAGAGAAGCATGTAAAGCTGCCTACACGCTTGATTATTAGAGAAAGCGCGTAGTAGCCGGAACTTTATAATGAGGAGGTGTTGATATGAAAAAGGTACTGTTTGTTTTTTTGGTGATTAGTGTTACCGGTATCATAACATTTGCAACAACCATCAACTTTATGATGATGAGCGGTTCGGGTGCGAGAGAGTTCATCGCCGAGGCAGTTCCGTTGTTTGAAAAGGAAACAGGCATCAAAGTTAATGTCGAGTTTACAAGCTGGGGCGAAGGTTGGACTAAATTGATGGCAATGGTTGCCTCTGGACAGGGGCCAGATGTCACTCAGGTGGGAACGACATGGGTAGGAGCTTTGCAAGCAACTAAAGCATTTGTTGATCTCACTGACATGGAGGATTACTTTGGAGGCAAGGAGTATTTCCTCGGAGGCCCTTGGAAGACAAGAGGGTATGATGGACGCATGTACGCCGTTCCTTGGTTTGCAGACATCAGAGCTCTAGTGTACAGAAAAGATCTCATGGAAAAGTATGATCTTCCAAATCCACCAAAAACCTGGGGAGATCTCTTATATTCTGCCATTTTCTTGAAAGAGAAAGGAGAAATAGAATACCCTGTAGGATTAAGAGGAAAGGGTAATGGACACTACGTGGGAAGCTTTCTTTGGCAGAATAACACAGATATCATCTCTGAAGATGGAGACGAAGTGCTTCTCGATTCTGAGAAAGCCTTCGAGTCTGTCAAATTCTGGGCAGACATGCTTGGAAAATACAAAGTAATGTCGCCTGGACTTGCTGATATGGGACATAACGAAATCTGCGTTTCCTTTTTCAACGGGGATGTTGCATTTATGTATCCAGGTCCCTGGTTTGTGTTGAAAGTAGACCGAAAGATATCTGAAGAGTGGCTGAAATCCGGTAAAATTGGCATTGCACTTCAACCTGGGAAAAACGAGAATCTCAGGACGGGCTTTGTCGGTGGAAGTGATCTCATGATATCAGTGGAATCGAAGAACAAAGAAGCAGCTATGAAGTGGATTAAGTTCCTCACACGACCGGAAATCCAAGCATTGCTTGCTGAAAAGATGTTTGTAGCCCCTACAGTAAAAGCTGCTTATGAAGAGCCTTTCTTCCATCAAGAACCGTATGCTGAGATGTGGAAAGATTTCAAAATGATCGGTGATGCTGGAAGTCACTATCCTATTCATCCGGCATGGGGTGCAATGGAAAGATTTGTCCCTCAAATTATTGTTGATATCTTCAGTGCGAATGCAAATGATAACCTGAATGACGAGAAAATTCGTTCTCTCCTGAAAGAATATGACAAAGAACTGCAGCAAGCACTTGATTCATACAAATAATCTACAAATATGGGGGGACTTCCCCCCATATTACTGTTATTGCTGATTAGAGGTGACTCACCACGATGACATCACTAAAAGCAAGAAACGCGCTGTTTGCGTACAGACTACTCATACCGGCAATTATTTTGACTTTCTTTGTGCATATTATTCCCACAATTTGGGGAGTGTACATCAGTTTTAGAGGACTGAACGTCTACTACATAAGAGACTGGACACAAGCTCCATTTGTTGGCTTTGCAAACTACACAAGGGCTTTGAGTAATATTCAAGGTGTCTTCTGGTCTTCACTTAGTTATACGTTGATCTTTGTGATTGCATCTGTTTTTGGATGTTTCATCTTAGGTATTCTTGGAGCAGTTTTGTTGAATGGCTATTTCAAGGGCAGAAACGTTATCAGAGGAGTTCTGCTTATACCTTATATCCTCCCAGGTGTTGTCAGCCTGACAAACCTCAGATTCATGTTCTTGCAAGACTGGGGGATAATCAACTCCATACTGTTGAAAACAGGGTTAGTGAGCGAACCTATTTCTTGGCTAACAGGAAAGATGGCTTTGTTGTCGATAATAATCGGCAATGTATGGGTTCGTTGGCCGTTGTGGTTTATCACAATTCTCGCCAGCTTGCAGAGTATTCCGGGCGAGCTGTACGAAGCGGCAACAGTTGATGGTGCTTCAGATTGGCAGAAGTTCACGCGCATCACACTTCCGTTAATTTCGCCAACAATCACTGTTCTCACTGTTCTAACAGCATTGTGGTCATTTAACAATTTTACTGTTCCATTCATTCTCACAGGTGGCTCTCCCTCTAAGGAGGCCAACATTCTTTCACTGAATATCTGGATTAGATCCTTTAAGAATTGGGATTTCGGAATGGGAGCTGCGATGAGTGTTGTCATGATGCTAATTATGTTGATTCTTATATTGGCTTATCTCCGATTCACAAAGCTGGAGGCAGAATGATGAGAAAGAGAGTACTGAAGAAGACCTTCAAAGTGGTAGGAATTGTCTTTCTACTGTTATTTGTTCTCTTCCCTTTGTACTGGCTTGTAGTCTCCTCGTTAAAATATCCAGAGGATATCTACACAATGCATCCGAGTCTTTTCCCAAGCAGGATAAGGTTTTTGAACTATCTCGACATATGGAAGGCCATTCCGATGGCAAAATATTACAAAAACAGCTTGATAGTTTCACTCTTATCCATGGCCTTGGCCACTGTAGTGGCAGTGTTCGCTGGTTATGGGCTCTCGAAATTCAGATTTCCCGGAAGGAAAACTATTGGAATTACCTTTTTGATAACACAAATGTTCCCCGGTATTTTATTCTTGTTACCGTATTACTTGATCTTCATACTTATCAAGAATAAACTTGGGATTCCTCTCATTGGCACCTATCCCGGGCTTGTAATCACTTACACTGCTTTTGTAGCGCCTTTTGCCATATGGATCATGCGAGGCTACTTTGATACGATACCATCGGAACTCAGGGAGGTTGCTCTTACAGATGGTTGCGACAATTTCAAGGCGTTCACAAAAATAATCCTTCCAGTAGCTAAACCGGGAATCGCCACGGTGGCAATTCTTTCATTCATGAAGTCTTGGAACGAGGTTCTGTTTGCAACAGTGCTGACAAATAGCAACACAAGAACTTTGCCGCTGGGATTGTACGAGTTCCAGCAAGAGTTCATGACTTCGTGGAACTTAGTAATGGCTGCTGGAATTGTCATATCTATACCAGCGCTAATTTTCTTCACTTTCCTGCAAAGATACTTTGTATCAGGATTTACAACTGGTGCAGTAAAAGGATAAAAGGAGGTAATTGAAATCAAAAAGTGCGTAGTCATCCCAACATACTGGGGTCCAACGGATGGTACCGAGGAAATCATTTTTGATCATCCAACCCCATTGAACAGTGAAGGCACACTCGCTAAGTTGTTGGACAATCTTTTAGAATTCGATGAGATCAAGAAAGGAGAAATACCTGTAAGGGTGATAGGTGTTTCGAACAGGAGAGATCTTAGGGATGAGGTTGAAAAACTGCTCGAATCCTATTTGAAGGATTATTTCAACAGGATGGAGCTCAAACTATGCTCCTATTCCTGGTTCAACTGCTTGAAGTTGAAGTTGAATAAAAAAGGTGTAAATGATTTTTCCCCCATTGAGCCAAGCAACTACTCTAAAGTTAGAAATCTCTGCCTACTTGCAGCACTCGAAACAGGCAGTGATCTTGGTGTTTTTCTCGACGATGATGAACTCCTGATAGACAAAAGCTACTTTGAAAAATCAGAAGAAGGTATCTATTCAGTGGCGGAAGACAACGGCACAATTCTTGGAAAAGCTGGGTATTACAAACAAAACAGACCAAACTACGCCCATTTCTGGGAGATCAAATGGTGGCCAAAAGATGTATCATTCAACAAAGCGTTTGAGCGCCTAATGAGCGGAAAACCAAGATTTAAGGCCACAATGGTTGCGCTTGGCGGGAATATGGTCATCTCAAGGGAAGTAATGCAAAATATTTGCTTTGACCCGTGTGTGAATCGTGGGGAAGATATGGACTATGTCTTTAACGCGCGAATGCTTGGATACAGATTCTATTTTGATTCAAAGTTGTTTGTCAAGCATTGCCCGCCAAAGAAAAAAACACCGCACTGGAAAAAGGCAAGAGAAGATATCTACCGATTCTTGTATCTACGTGAGAAGTTTCGGAGACATTTGCAGGATGAAAGAGTTCAAAAAGTCGCTTTCGAAGAGTTTTTACCTTACCCCGGAATCTTTATGCAAGATGACCTTGAAGACCGGATAATAGAGCATTCCAAAATGATGGCAATGAAATACCTTTCTGAAGGTGACAAGAAGGGTTTTGAGAACTGTATGGAAAACGCAAAAATCCCCTACGTGTACCAGAAAAGAGAAGATGTAATTTCTGAGCTTATAGAAACAATCACTCTGTGGAAAGGAATAACCCAAAACATTTGAGGTGGAAACTTTGCGGATACTTATGCTGCATTCTGTCCCTTTGCGGGGTTCGGGGAGCGGAACATATGTAAGGAAACTGGCAGAGGAGCTTAGTAAAAAGCACAGGGTTTGTGTCGTCTATCCGGGTCCTTCATCAAAAGAGAGATACATTACCCATAATGTAAAAATAAGCCCGGTTCCTGTGTTCACATCACATCCAACGGAACCCTCACGCAGCTTTTTGGAGTATGATTCTCACGAAATAGCTCAAATAATATCCCTTTATTTACGAGAAGCGTTGAAAGTATTTGAAGAATTTCGTCCCGGCATTATCCACGTCCAGCATCTTGGAATTTGGTGTCCCATAGCGTCATTACTCAAAAATTTGTTCGGTACACCGGTGGTTGTCACGGCGCATGGCACAGGAATGTTCGTATTGAAAAGAGACAAAAGATTCAAGCAGTTGATCTCGAAATGTGTTGAAGACATAGATCAGGTCATA
>QNAO01000036.1 GCA_003641785.1 Thermotogae bacterium | reverse complement strand
GCATCAATTGCATCACACATTTCGAAGGACTCTAAGGAATAGAGGAAAACCTCCTTGTTACAAAGCTTGACGAACTGTTTTGGAATCGATGTTCCAACTCTTGTACCAAGGCCAGCCGCCATAATTATCCCCACTATCACATTCCATCACCCTCTGTGATAAAATTATTTTGGGGGAGAAAATCTATGACAGATATCAAGAAACTTGAGAACATTATATCTCAAATATCGGGTATTATCGCAGCAAGGGTTGTCCCCGATGGGGATGGCATCAGTGAGATACATGTAATGGCGGATGCGTCAAAGAATTCGAAACAAGTGGTACGTGATGTTGAAACCGCGATTATGGCTTCAACAGGTTCAAAAATTGATAGGAAGATAATCAGTGTTGCCCAGATGTCGAGTGCTCATGTTCCAAAACAAGAAAGCCGTGTCGCTTCCTTGAATATAGAGGAAAATGGTAAAAAATTAGTGGTTACGGTAACCATCGATGTTGGCGATGAATCTTACACGGGTTCTGCCTCGGGTCCCAGAACCAGCATCCAGAATTTGAAAACCTCGGCACTTGCCGTTATAGATGCCCTGGAAGAGCGAACTGAGGGTATCTTTTCTGTGGATGACATTCGAATCTTAACACTCGCCGGCAAAGAGTTTTTGATATGTCATATAACAAAATCTGAGGGTAGCAAAGAAGTGAGTCTGATAGGAAGCGCTGAGCTCATCGGCGACCCTATGAAAGCTGCCGCGAGCGCAGCGCTCGATGTCATGCTCAGGGTATAAGCTCAAGAGACCCTTGCACCATGTCCCCGAGAAACATATTCTATAACCACTCTTCTGTAAGGTTCAGTTCCAACTGAATAGCTCTTCATGTTTCTGTATTTCTTCACGAGTTCGTGAACCATTCTTCTTTCGAAAGAAAACATGGGATCAAGGATAACCCGGCCTTTCTCATTCTTGACTTTGCTTATCGCGCTTGCAACAATTGATTCTATGCTTTTCTTCCTCTTTTCTCTGTAGGAACCGGCATCCATAACTACAACGAGTTTCGTGTCGCTAAGACGATTCAGATAGAGGGCAGCAATATGTTGCAACGCAGCCAATGTTCGGCCATGCTTTCCAATGAGCCGTCCCATGTCTTTGCCCTCCAAGTTCACTATGAATTTCTTACCTGAATACCGAATTCTCACCTGTATTTCACCAAAACTATCAAGGATACTCCTAAGGAATTCTTCCAGTTTTCGCTTGAAGAATCCCTCTTTTAGTGTTACCTCCACAACCGCTTCCTTAGACATCAGACCGAAAATGCCCTTGAACCCTTTTTCGATAACCTTGTAACTGTATTCGCCTTCCCTCACACCATATTCTTTCTGTACCTGTGCCAAAGCTTCAGAAACACTATTTGCTGTGACAGTTATCTTTTTCACTTACGCTTTCACCCCTTGGAGCGCAAACCAAGAAGTTCCCTGGTTGTCATGCCTTTGATATTGTAGCGCTTGTATATGTAGTAAGTTACCAAAAGTTGAATAACCGTATTCACTGTATAGTAAAGGAAAAGACCACTGGGAAGTCCTATGAAAAGGAACGGAAAGATCACAGACATAACTATTCCCTGCCACGCGCTTCTTTTGTCTTGACTCGTAATAAGGGTGTTGAAGTAACTTGCTACCAGAGTTGCCAGCACGAACACTATATTGACTGAGAATCCACCAATGGATAAATCATTCCACAGCAAGAATCTGCTCCCGAAGGCAAATTCTTCCTGGAAGTATCGAATAACTGTGAAAAGCAGAAAGAAAACGGGTAGCTGCACCAATAGCATGAGACATCCACCAGCTGGGTTAACCTTTTCTTCTTTGTAGAGCTTCATCAGTTCCTCCTGCTGTTTCTGTGCGTTTTTGTACTTTTTTCGAATTGCTTCGAACTTGGGCTGCAGCTTTCTCATTCTTATCAAAGATTTTGTCTGAGCATGATAAAGAGGATAAAGGATAAACCTTACGATAATTGTGAATATGATTATAGTCCAACCAAAATTCTTCGTAATCTCAAAAAGCCACCAAAAAAACCATACAAGCGGATAGAAGACGGGATCGTACCAACTGGAAGTTCCGTCAATAGTTTTTATCTGTTCTATCAACAGATCATAATCTTCTGGAAACAACTTTTTCAAAAATATTTTCTTATATGGGCCCATATGAGAGACAACAGAAGCTTTCCCAACAACCTCAATTTCGTTTCCCACAACGCTGTTCGAACTGGTTTTACACAATGATAAGACCTTTCCCTTGGGTGCGAAAGAAATGAAGTAATCCATAATCATTCTATCGTTGTTTTCGTACCAAACTCTGGGCAAAGTCAAAGTGAGAGTATCCGGTGTTTCGATATTCACAATCATGAGATAATCCGGAACGTTCTTTACGGTGAAAGTTTTCTTAACACCGTTGTCGTAAACGTAAGTTAACGACACATCTCCACTGTAGACGCCGCTACCGATTTCTTCGCCTTCCACAAAACTCGATACGACAGCAGTAACTTCCGATCCATCTGGTGTCAAAAGATTGAATCCATCGCCATCTGATTCAAATATATGAGTTCTCTGATTAACAACAAGAAAGACATTTCTCAGATTGCCGTTGTTGTCAAACTCAATTTCCCGAAATCTGGTCACAACCCTTATTCCGGTCTCGGTCTGGTTTACATAAACTTCATTTTTGGCAAAAATAAGAATTGATATGGCAATGAGAGCCAAAACTACGAGTTTTCTCAATTTCTATCTCCTCCTCAGGCTGAATTTTTCTGGAACTGGGTCAACCCCACCGGGATTCAAGGGATTGCATCTGAGAATTCTTCTTGCTGCCAAGCAAAGCCCGCGCAGAACTCCAAATCTCTCAACTGCTTGCACAGCATAAGCCGAGCAGGTGGGAGTAAACCTGCAACTGGGTGGTTTTAAAGGTGATATGTACTTCCTGTAGAAGCGTAAGATGGCGAGAACTATTCTTTTCATGCTCCTATCCTCTTGTAAAGTTCTGAAAGTTCTTCAAACACCTGATGGAAAGACACTTTTGTAAAAACATCCGACAGGGCCTTTCGAGGGAGCACAACAATATCAAAGCCCTTAACAGTGTAGGGCTTTGTCAATCTATATGTCTCGCGTATCCATCTTCTAAGACGATTTCTGTCGTGAGCTTTGCCGAATTTTCGACGTATCATGATGCCCAATCTGTTGTCATTCAAATCATTCCTTACAAACAAAACCACAAAGTGTGAGCTCTGCAGTGAATAACCCTCACGAAAAACCCTGTCAAAACACTTTGAACCTTTCAATCGTTCCGAGCTTGGAAATGAAAACGAGGTTAGATGGCTACTTCCCATCTTCCCTTTGCTCTTCTTCTGGCTAAAACTCGTCTTCCAGCCTTTGTCTTGGATCTGGTCAGAAAACCATGCGTTTTTCTTCTTTTTCTTCTCGAGGGTTGATACGTTCTTTTCACGCTTTCTTCCTCCTTCTTACCAAATCGATACTGACACTAATGCTCAAGCAAGCGCATCAATCACTCTTTGTCATTGTATCACACGATTAGAAGAAACGGGCTTTTCTTTGATTAATGAAATACTCGAAGCAATCGCAATTGCCCTTTTCTCGCCTATTCCTTCAACCTGCTTCAGAAGCTCAGGTGTCGCAGATGTGATTTCATTGAGATTTCCAAAGACCTTTACCACATTTGCACAAACGCTGAGCGGAATTTTTGAAATCTGTTTTAGAACACGATAACCTCTCGGGTAGACTGTTGTTTCAGTAGCTTGTGCGAGATTTGATATCTCCGGATTCAAAGCCCGGGCAATTTTGAGTGCGGTCAAATCCCTTTCAGAAACAAGGTTGTCTATTATTTCTTTTGCATCCTCCGGTTTCTCAGAGGTTGTGCAGTAATCCATAACTACAAGGATCATTGTATCTTCAAGATCTTCCATTACTTCTTCGACCTGCATCTTTGCAAGCTTTCCCTCTTCACCGAGTTCTATGAGGTATGGATAGATTTCCTCATAGATTTTCATAAGAGTTATTCCTTTGTCAAGCATTGCCGAAATGTCCGTGATTAACACACCTGATCTGAATTCCTTTAAGGTTATGGTGTTCAAAAATTTATCAAAACCGGATCTGTATTTTTCCATAGTGCTCATCGCTTGAGTAACACGGGAAATAAGCAACCTCAAATCGTTCAATTTGTACTTGTGCTCCCCAAAATACAGATTTATGTCACTCTTTCTTTTCGAAATAGCGATGACCATCTTCCCGGTTTGCTTAGCCACCCTTTCTGCTGTACGATGACGCATGCCCGTTTCATAGGTAACGATACTGGAATCTGGAACGAGGTGAGCATTCGCGCGAAAGATCGTGCTGAGATCTTCGGATATCACCGTGGCACCATCCATTTTTGATAGTTCATAGAGTCTTTCGGGTGTGAAGTAATCGTTTATTTCAAAACCCCCTTGAATAATACTTCGATATTTCTCTGGATCATCAACAAACATGAGAAGGGCTCCTAAATTGGCTTGAACTATATCGTCTAAAGCTTTTCGGAGCTTTGTTCCCGGAGAAACAAGTTCAACTTTTTCCAACAGTCCCTCTGGCATCACGATGGCTCACCCCCAGAATTTCGGTGATATCGGTGATATTCTTAAATTGGACCACATCAATCCCATTCACACCTTCCGAAACAGGCATGGCTGCTTTCAGATAGCCTGCCTTTCTCAATGCTTCGACTCGCGTTCTCAAGCGTGACATGCCTTTAATTCGACCATCAAGTCCAATTTCACCGAGCATAGCCACATCTACCGATTTTTCGAGAAAAGACGACAATATAGCCCCAGCAACAGCGGCATCTGCGGCAGTATCAGTTATTTTCAATCCACCCAGAACATTGACGTACACATCGTGGAATTCCAAGGGAATCTTCAAATGTTTACTCAAAACGGCCATTACCATTAACAACCTTGTTATATCATAACCATTGCTCACTCGTCGGGCACTTACCTTACTCCTCGACACGAGTGCTTGAAGCTGGACAATGAAAGCTCTTGATCCCTCTATTATGCAAGTAACACAATTCCCTATATGTTGTGAAGTGGGGTCTGTTTTCACAAATCCTCTCAGTTCCTTCAAACCATTTTCTGTCATCTCAAAAATGGCTATTTCTCCTGACGGACCAAATCTGTTTTTCATGGTTCTGAGAATCTTGATATCAGTGTTGCGCTCACCCTCAAAATAAAGAACCGTGTCCACAATATGTTCAACAAGTTTTGGACCAGCTATATCGCCACCCTTTGTTACATGGGCTATCAAAATCGCGGTCGTTCCCAAAACTTTGCACCTTTCTATGATCTTCTCCGCAACCATCCTCACCTGCAGAACCCCACCCGGATAACCATCTGTTTCCACGCTGCGCATTGTTTGTATAGAGTCAAATACAACCAAATGACATGAGTGCAGCTCATCTAAAATGGACTCAACATCGCTACTGGAAGCAATCATCAAAGTCTTCTGATTTGCACACCTCACTCTTCTTGCTCTCAAGGCAACTTGATCTAAGGATTCCTCCGCTGTTACATAAAAGCAGTTTAAACCCTTTTGCGAAACCGCGGAACAAATCTGTAAGGCAAGTGTGCTTTTTCCAACACCAGGTTCTCCTCCGAGCAGGACTATCTGACCGGGAACAAAACCTCCTCCAAGCGCCGTGTCCAGCTCTGAAAATCCCGCGCTAAGCCTATTTGGTTCCAAACGCTGGCTCAATTCCGACAGAGCTACAATGGAAGGCGTTGTCCCTTCAACTCTGTTGCTCGTCGTGCTCTTCTGGACAGCTGTATTCCATTGACCACACTGAGGACATTTTCCAAACCATTTCGGTGATTCAAATCCGCATTCACTACACCTGAAAGAAACACGTTGTTTCATTGCTTCACTACCTTGACTTTCTTAGACTTAGATTTTTTGAAGATCAACTTCTCAGTTCCCACGCTGCAAACTATTGTTTCCCCATCTTTGAATTTACCGCGCAGTATTTGCTCAGCAAGTGGATCCTCAAGATACTGCTGGAGAGCCCTTTTTAGGGGTCGAGCTCCAAAAACTGGACTAAAGCCCTTTTCGATGAGGAAATCGAGCGCTGGTTTAGACAGGGAAATTGAAATACCTTTCTCCGCGAGCCTTTCTTTGATTTCAGAGATGAGTATGTTGACAATTTGCTCCATGTGTTTTCGGTTGAGAGAATGAAAAACAATCACTTCATCAATTCTGTTCAAAAATTCTGGTCTGAATATTTTTTTCACTTCACCAAGAACAAGGGATTTCATCTCGCTGTAATCGCATTCCTCATCTTCTCCAGAAACAAAACCCAAGGATCTCTTGGATTTGCTTATCAGGGTTCCTCCAATATTGCTTGTCATGACCACAATGGTATTTCTGAAATCAACTTCTCTGCCTTGTGAGTCGGTGAGCCTTCCCTCATCCATTATTTGAAGTAATATATTGAAAACATCTGGATGAGCTTTCTCTATCTCATCGAATAGAATAACCGAAAACGGTTTCCTTCTGACTTTCTCAGTAAGAGTGCCACCTTCTTCATAGCCAACGTAGCCTGGCGGGGCACCTATTAGTCTTGAGACAGAAAATCTCTCCATGTACTCACTCATGTCATACCTGAGTAGTGTCTTCTCATCTCCGAACAGATAATTTGCAAGCACCTTAGTGAGCTCGGTTTTTCCAACTCCCGTTGGCCCCAGAAACAAAAACACACCTATCGGGCGTCTTGGATCCTTGAGCCCGCTTCTAGCCCGTCGTATAGCTCTGGCTACAGCACAAATCGCTTCATTTTGGCCTACAATTCTTTCGTGTAGTACTTTTTCAAGATTCAACAATCGTTCACTCTCGGTTTCTTCAAGTTTCATCAACGGGATTCCTGTCCAACTGGAAACAACCTCTGATATCTGATCTGTGTCAACAGTTATAACCGACGATTCAACCTCTTTTCTCCATTTTTCATACTCATCACTGTACTGCTTTGATAATTCTTTTTCTTGCTCCTTCAGCTCAGCAGCTCGTTCGTAATCTTGATTAAGAACGGCAAGCTCCTTGTCTGATTTGACGGCTTCTAACTTTTTCTTCAGTACGCTTATTTCAGCCGGTATGACAAAACTCTTCAGGCGAGCCCGGGCGGCAGCTTCATCTATAACATCTATGGCTTTGTCGGGTAAAAAGTGATCCGTAATATAGCGCTTCGAAAGATATACCGCTGTTTCAAGTGCTTTATCTGTATACTTGACTCTGTGGTGCGACTCGTACTTGTAACGCAAGCCACGAAGAATCTCAAGCGTCTCATCACTCGTGGGTTCCTTGACATATATTCTCTGAAATCGTCTTTCCAAAGCAGCATCCTTTTCAATGTATTTTCGATACTCGTCAGGCGTCGTTGCTCCTATGCAGCGTATGTCTCCCCGAGCTAAAGCAGGTTTAAGTATGTTAGCAGCGTCTACGGCTCCTTCAGCAGAACCTGCCCCAACGATTGTGTGTATCTCGTCGATAAACAGTATCATGTTTGAATCTCTCGTGACTATCTGAAGAAGCTTCTTCATCCGCTTTTCAAATTCTCCTCTGTATTTTGTGCCAGCAACGAGAGCGGCCACATCAAGGGCAAAAATTGTCCTTCTCTTAAGAGGCTCAGGGACTTCTCCAGCAACTATGCGCTGTGCCAAGCCTTCAACAATAGCTGTTTTACCTATACCAGGTTCTCCTATCAGAACAGGGTTGTTTTTCTTGCG
>QNAO01000035.1 GCA_003641785.1 Thermotogae bacterium | reverse complement strand
TTTTTGGCGGTGATTGACAGTTTTATGTATCCGCTGGATCTTGCGGTTGTTGTGGGAAGGCTACCGTGGGGAACCTGGGTCTACTGTAAAAAGCGTGAGGTTCAGAAGGTATATTCTCTTCTTACAAGTTACACTTCTCGTAAGTGTGGAAGGATATACGATTTCCATGACACTGACGACATAGTTAAAAAAATACTTGATTTGTACAGAAAATAGATGTGTTTAGGAAACTACTCACCTGAAGATCAAATGTCTTTTCTCAACACCACAGTATACTCTTTGAATCCGAGCTTTTCATAAAGTTTACGAGCTGGTTTGTTTTTTGAAAACACATTCAGTGCTATGGTTTTGAATCCCATCTCTTCAGTAAGTTTGTAGCAGTCAGCTATCAATCTTTGTGCTATACCCCTTCCCCTGTAGTTTGGCATCACATACAGATCGTAAATGAACCCCGTCCGCTCTTCTGTAAAAATACTTCGTCCTGAAGGACCAAAGATCACAAATCCAGCGAGTTTTTGATCATCAAAAGCACAGAGAACAACACTTTCGTTGTTGATAATATCCCTGAGTGCTTTGTTCAAGTGTTCTTTGTTAAGCTGTTCAGCTTTGATCTGCCATCCTGTACTCTCATCTATAGTATCAATGGCAATGGAAATCACCTCGTCGATTTCTTTCGCATCAGCTCGTCTTATCACTATTTGATCCATTCAATATTCCCCCATTTTTTTACTCACTACAGGAAACCTTCTATTTTCCCGTAACTTGCGTTATAGGAATCGATGATTTCAAGGAAATTCGTGTTCTGAAACGGATCAGTTTCAAAAAAATACAGGTGACTTGCACATCTGCAGTCAGAGCTTCCAAAATTCGCTACTTTACCATCAGCGATAACACTGATTGCCCGAGAAATACGGCACTCCAACTTTTCAGGGATTGTAATGAGTATTGGTTTCATCTTTGTCAGATGAGGAGTCAGGTAATCGATGTGCCAGTGCGCTTTTTTGACCTTAGCAAGATGCCTTTTCACCCTTTTTGAAAGTGAGTTCATAGCTGAACCAACGTATACGTAGTAACCCTTTTGAAAGTTTATACTTCCAAGAGATCCTACTTCAATACTCATACATCTTGCAAGAAAACCAACAATAATGTAGCTTCCTTTATCGCTACCTTTGATTGACTGTTTTGCACAATCTTTTTTGAAAACGTTGATGTCCCTGTCTCTCATAACAACACCATATTAGCACAACGGTGGTGCCCCAGCACCACCGTTGTTTGTAAGCATCCAATTATTTGTAATAGCCTTTGGCTACAAGAAAATCGTAAATCTCGTTGTTAGCTCGTTTCAAAGCTGTTTCAGGATCGAGCTCAAGAGCCCAAACCTTTGCCAGATATGTGTTCAAGATATCTTTCATTTCAGGATAGTCGGGAATCTGCGGCTCAGCGTATCCCCATTGATCAAGAGCGGGAAGCTTAAACTGGAATCTTGGGAATTTGGACAACACCTCTGGATCGCTGAGAACAGACTTTCTGGCTGGAGATGCCCCCGCCATGGCATATATCTTCGCTCCTTCAGGAGAAGCAGTAGCCCACGCTATAAACGTGAATGCCTCCTTCTTGAATTCGGAATTGGGATTTATAACGAGCATCTGATCATGAGCGGATTGCGCTCGCCTTAAACCTTCAGGTGTTTCAACCCCTGGAACCATCGCAACTGCTATTTTATCCCAAACGAGCGGTGATGCGTTCTTGTCTTTCAGGGTGGGATAAGCCGCGTCCCACTGGACAGCCATCGCGATCTGACCCGTTTGAAGGGCACCGAGGATTTCCATGTATTCATAAGTTGATATGTCTGGAGGAACTAAGCCGTCTTTAATGACACTCTCGACCCACTTCAATGCTTTCAAAGCGGGTTCGCTGTCGAAAGCTGGCCTGTCATACCACCACGTTCCACCGTACGAACGAAAGATTTGGTAGTAAAACATTGGAAGTGATTCGCTCTTCCTGCCGTAAAATGCTATTCCATACATTGTCGGCGAGTTCTTGTTGTGTTTCTTTGTGAACTGTTTTGCAACTTCATACGCTTCCTCCCATGTTTTGGGTGGTTCAGATATTAAGTCCTTTCGATAGAACAGTAAGTATGTGTTTGTGTCTGTGGGCAGCGCGTAAATTCTGCCATTGTACGTGACCAGTTTCATTGATATATCCAGCCAGTCACTGCGGTCATATGGGAACATTGTGTCATCGCAGTACCAGTCTGTGAGATCGAATGCCATTTTGCTTTTTCCATACAATGCCGTGAATCCGCTGAAGGATTCCATAATATCTGGTGTCTTTCCACCGGCAAGCAGCGTGTTGTTAACATATGTGTAGTAGTCCGCCCGTGTCGCCTCAATTATCTTGACTTTGAAACCGTACTTTTCAGCAAGATTGCTGTTCCAATACTCTACCTGAGATTTGTGTGCATCCCCCTCAGGACCTGCTCGACAGAACAGAGTTATTTCAGGTATCGTGGTTGCGAACATGAGGACAACTGAAAAACTGATCAACAAAACAACAAGCCAGCGCTTCATAACAACACCTCCCAATGAGAATTTTGTTACTTAACGGCACCAAAGGTTAGCCCACGCACCAGATATTTCTGAACAAGAATCGTCATAATTAACATTGGCACCATGGAAATCGTAGCTGCCGCCGCTATGGATCCCCAGTAAATGCTGTATCCAGTGACAAATCTCGCCATTCCCACCGTGAATGTAACCGCCTTATCTTGAGTCATGAGAAAAGCGAAGAAAAACTCATTCCACGAAAATATGAAGTTCAAGATAAACACCGCTACAATGCCAGGCTTTATCAGCGGGAGAATTATTCTCAGCAAAATTCTTGATCGAGAAGCACCATCAAGCATTGCCGATTCTTCCAGGGATTTTGGGATTTCGCTTAAAAATGTGTTCAAAACCCAAACTGATAAAGGGACAGTAGTTGTCAGATATACCAGGATCAAACCCAAGCTTGAATCTATAAGCCCCACGAGTCTAAGTATCAGGAACAAGGGGAGTGCAAAAACTATGGGTGGAACCATTCTTATTGAAAGAATCCAGAATGCCACACCCTTTTTCATCTCTCCAAATCTCGAGATACCATAAACTGCCGGAATGGAAACACTCACGCCAATAACAGTCGACAACGTAGCTATCACGATGCTGTTCATTATGTATCTTCCAAAGTCGAAACTCTCGCTGAAAAGAGCTTTGTAATTGTCAAGAGTGGGTGTAAATGAAAGATTCAGCGATGGTTGCATGATATCAACAAGGGGTTTAAAAGAAGTGAAAACTATGAATATTATTGGGAAATTCGCCAGCAAAACTATCAAAGCCGCAATGGTGTACAAAATCACATGCCTCTTCCTTTTGTTCATTGGTAGGACACCTCTTTGTAGAGAGCATTGAAAGCAAATCTTGTGATCAAGGTAACAGTTATGAGTATTATGATCGTCAGAGCAGCTGCCTTTCCAAAGTTGTATCTCGTGAACATGAGAAAGTATGTGTATAAAGACATGGTCGTTGTGGAAGCACCCGGTCCACCGCCTGTTATCACGAATATTTGATCAAATACCTTGAAGGAGTCCATGATTCTGAATATAAGAATCACAGCCGTAACAGGGCGTAAAAGAGGTAGTGTGACATACCAAACGCTTTTCCAATATCCCGCGCCATCGATTAGAGACGCCTCCAGTGGTTCTCGCGGCAAGGCTTGAAGTGCCGAGAAAAACACGAGAAATACAAAAGAAGTCCATTGAAAGGCATCCACAACCACCATAGAGAAAAGAGCAGCAAATGGTTTGTTCAAGGGGGTTATCTCTATGTCAAAGACATCTCTGAAAAAAACGGGTATGAAACCATAAATACTGTTATACATGAGCTTGAATATTATGCCGTAGACAAGAGGAGCTACCATCATCGGAAGAATAAAAAGTATCATGAACAACTTCTTGAACTTCGGTAGTGAATCAACAAGTAAGGCAAGGAAAAAGCCACCTACCATCTCGATTCCCACCGCAAGAGCGACATACAAAGATGAAACACGCAGAGAATCCCAGAACTTGATATCCTTAAACAAGCCTAAGTAGTTGTCGAACAGGAGGAACCTACCGTTGTAAATACTGTAAGCTGTGGATTCGGTAAAACTGATGTAGAGACTGAAACCAAATGGAAACGCCACTACCGCCGCGAGTACCACAACAGCTGGTATTACAAATCTCCAACCATTATCTCTCTTCGCCATGTATTACCACTTCTCTGTTCAGCTTGACAGATTCATAGGCTTTTTCCACAACTCTGGTTGCTTCCAGACCATCTTTGGCTGTGGGAAAATCTGTACCATATCTGATGAAATCCGCAAAAGAAAGCAGCATTACTTCATCGGCATTATCACCATAGTTTATCCATTCTTCGTGATGGGATTCATTGCTGCGGAAAACTATGTTTTGAGAGAAAACATCGGCTTCAATCACTCCTTTTTCCAAAATCAAGCGAATCTTCACCTCTCCCCAGTACGGATAAGAAACGGGCATACCCCAACTACAGTCAAGAGTCACAGGTATCTCCTCAAGCTTCAATTCAAGGATTGCACAATCTTCCACCTGGAGGCCTTTGTTTATCTGCCTACCGAGAGATGTTCTGACGGTTCTGAACTCCTTGCCAGTTGACCACCTAAGAAAGTCCACTACGTGAACAACGTGATCCATTATCGCGCCACCGCCAGAGAGTTCTGGAGAAGTGAACCAACCCGGTGGAACTTTGCCACGATTCGTTGAGATAATCATCTTGATTTCTCCAAGTTCTTTTGAAACCACGATTTCCTTTACTCGCTTTGAAACAGGGTGAAAACGAACTGGAAAAGCTGTGCACAGATTCGTTCCTTGTTTTGCACACACTTCAATCATCTTTTGCGCGTCGTCAATTGTTGGCGCCAGCGGCTTTTCGCACAGAATACCTTTCACCTTTCCAGCGCACTTGATTATGTGTTCTTTGTGTTTAACATTCTCAGATGTGACCACAACACATTCACAGGTGGAAATCAGATCTTCGAATCTGTCAAAATAATCAACACCATGAAGATTGCAAAAGCGTTTTCCCCGATTCTGATCGTCATCCCAAACTCCTATGAAATGAAAAGCATCACAGCTTTTGAGAATCTCCACATAGCTATCAGCGTGGACGTGAGCGGATGATATCAAGCCAACTGTCATCTTACTCATACTTTTCCCTCCACGAGGCACTCGCTTTCTTTCTGTGCTGATTTCAAAGCCAAGCAGGCAATTTCAAGAGATCGAAACGCGTCTTCCACCGTGACTTCAGGCTCTGAATTCTTTATAACTGAGTTCACAAAGCTTTTCATCATTTTAGCGTATGGGTCCAGATAAGCTGGTGATTCTGTGAAACTTTTCTCTTCTATGTGGACAGAAAGAGGAGAGAAGTCAGTGCTGTTAAAAGAAATAGATCCCTTACTTCCCGTGAGTTCTACAGATGTTCTGAATGGAGAATTTGGGGGATAAGCCCAGGTTGCTTCAATGTGGGCCAAAGCACCGTTTTCAAAAGATAACAGCACATAGCAGTGATCTTTCGTAATGTTTTCAGAACGATCGAGGGATCTCGCGCTGACCTTTTTCACCTTGCCCAAAACCCATATCCAGAAATCTATATCATGTATAGCCAGATCCAGAATTGATCCCCCACTTCGTTTAAAGCTCTTGAACCAGCTTGACCAGTCTGGTAGAGGCCCCCCTCTGAAACTTCGCACCTCACACACATCGCCAACTTTACCTTTCAAAACCTGATTGCGGATATTCACATATTCTGGAAAGAATCTCACCACGTGTCCCACTGTAAAAATGCAGTGAGTGCTTTTAACATTTCTTAGGATCCATTCACCCTCTTCTACTGTTCTTGCAAGTGGTTTTTCACATAGTATCGGTTTTCCCGTTTTAAAAGCTTTTTCAAGATAAGTGTGTCGAACATCCGTTGGTACTGCAAGTACGATAGCATCGCAGCGCTTGATGATAGTCTCAAAAGAATCGGCAACTCTCGCTTTGTATTCTTTTGCTATTCTCTGGGATGATTTGACGTTGATGTCGTATACCATCTCAAGCGAAGCCTCAGAAAGCTTTGACAGAGATCTTGCATGTACTTGTCCAATAAATCCCGCTCCGATAAGGCCGACTTTAACCACTATTTCACCTCCTATCCAAGATCCTGTACGTCATCAAGTCCAAATTCATTCTTCACTACCAACCAGTATCCTCCAGTCAGTAGTAGAGATTTACCAGCGGTGGCTATCTTGAAAGAGCTTTGATCTCTGCGAGTATATGTCTGCGCCTTTGTCAAAATCATATCCGTCAGTGTCGGACATTTTCTTACGACTTCGCCATCAAAAACCACTAACTCGGGACATATTCCAGCAATCAGCACGGCAAGGAATTGAGAAACCGTCTGAGAAATCGTATCCAATTTGACTATGATCTCCTTTTCTGAAGCGCTCTTCTCTAATAGGTTTAACAGCTCTTCTCCAGAAATATCGGGAATACTGTCAAAGTGCTCTCTTGCAACCGCTATGAGTGATTCCTCTGAAACAATCCTTTCAAGTTCCTTGAGTTTATCACCAAAGGGAACAAGAACTTGACCTATTTCGCCTGCCATACCGTTGTATCCTCGATAGAGCTTTCCATCATAGATTATTCCGGCTCCAATACCGATTCCAAGGTATACCGCAAGAAGATTTTTGATACTTCCGAACACGCGGCTGGCACCTAAGGCGAGCATGTTTGAATCGTTTTCCCAAATTATAGGCACTCTCTTTCCCAATATATTGAACCTTCTCGGAAGTGTCTTATTTTCCCACCCATAGAACCGGCTTTTTACAAGACGATTGTTCACATAGTCTAATGGGGATGGGACCGCCACTGCCAGGCCAAGAGTTCCACCATGTGTAGATCTAAATTCCTCAAGCATTTCAGAAAGATGCTGCCTTAGCATTTTAATCACAGTGTAAAAAGAACTCTTTCGGGCAAAGCTCAAATGAGAGGTGCTGAGCACAGATCCACAGAGATCTAATATGGAAATTTTCAATTCCCCATATCCTACGTGTGCTACAGCGATTGTAGCCGCCTTATCGTTCAGTGTAAGACTGATTGGCTTTCTTCCCAAACTGCTGCTTTGCTTTCCTTTCTGAATAATCATACCCTGTTCAACAAGCTTGGATACGATATTGCTGACTGCAGGAAAACTTATGTGGAGATTTCTGCAAATTTCAGCCCGGGTTGCGGTCTTTTTTTCGATTATGTACTTGATTATTCGTTTCTGGTTCAGGAGGCTTATCTTCTGTGAAACTCTCTGATGTTTCGTGAACATGACCCCCAGAAGAAGTTTATTTTTTATCCTTAAAAAGTATATCATCTCGCCCCACATGCGTCAACCAAGTTTCTCGCTCCAGAACTTGAGATTTCTGACTCAATGTGTTAAAATAAAATAAGAAGATTCTAATAAATTCTATTTTATGGTGTGATGAATTGTGTTAACAAAACAAGAAATGATGGATGCTATTAAGAGCAGAGTGGAGCAGTGTTTTTCTTGTCCATTATCAAATTTTAGAACAAACACTGTTTTGGGAGAAGGAGATCTTGATGCACCCATTATGTTTGTTGGAGAAGGTCCTGGTGCTGATGAAGATAAGACAGGAAGACCTTTTGTTGGGCGGGCTGGGCAATTGTTAACTAAGATACTTGAGTCGGTCGAAATAAAAAGAGAACAAGTCTACATATGTAATGTAGTCAAATGTAGACCTCCCGGGAACAGAGTGCCATCAAAGGAAGAGCAAAGGGCTTGTGCGCATTTCTTGCTTGGGCAAATTGCCGTTATTAACCCT
>QNAO01000034.1 GCA_003641785.1 Thermotogae bacterium | reverse complement strand
TCACTTGTTGCTCCCGGATTATCGGCAATTATGGCTTTGACACCAGATATGTTCCTGCAAGCAAGTTTCACGTTTTCATATTCAACTGACTTTTGTGGCAAAATAAAAAGAACCTTGAGATCGGAAAAACCGAATTTTTTAAGAACTTCCCGAATATTCCTACTCTTTGGTTCATCGAATTTCAAGTCATCCATTATTATGAGGTTACCCTCTCTGTATCTCTGTGAAATAGCTGACTTCACAGCGAGTCTCTTCATTTTCTTCGGTAGCGACTTACTCCAATCTCTTGGTTTGGGTCCATGACTAACTCCCCCATGTCTCCATATGGGTGAACGAATCGACCCATGCCTTGCCCGCCCCGTGTGTTTTTGAATCCACGGTTTTCTTCCACCGCCACTAACCTCTCCGCGGGTCTTGGTGGAAGCTGTTCCAGATCTCCTTCTCGATAACTGATAATCCACATATCGCCACATGAGATCTGGATTGGGATCAATATTAAAAACTTCATCTTTCAATTCATACGTACCTATCTTCTGACCTTCAACGTTGTAAAGATCCGTAGTCGCCATATGAAACTCCTCCTCAAAGCTTCATTATCGGGTTCTCCTGGGACTCCTAAGGATTACCAGGCTTCCCCTCGCACCTGGGACTCCACCTTTGACTGCTATAAGATTGTTCTCCGCATCGATTTTCACGATTTCTGCATTGTGAATAGTCCTTCTCTCATTTCCATAACGACCTGGCATTTTCTTGCCTTTCAATATTTTTGCGGGGTCTGTATGCTGTCCGATAGAGCCAAGTTCTCTATGAAATTTAGAACCATGCGCTTTGGGACCACCGGAAAATCCCCATCTCTTCATGGCTCCGGAATATCCGCGTCCTTTCGACCACCCAACAACATCTATCTTCTCTCCAACCTCAAAAATATCTACCTTTATCTCCTGACCAATCTCGTACTGATCAATATCCTCTGTTCTCATTTCTCTCAAAAATCGAACCGGCTTTACCTGAGCCTTCTTAAAATGGCCCTCTAAAGGTTTGTTAACGCGTTTCGCAGAATCAAAACCCAATTGAATCGCACTGTAACCGTCTACTTGCTTTGTTTTTTTCTGTACAACCCAGCAAGGGCCCGCTCTTACAATAGTCACAGGGATAGACATATTATCCTTGAATAATCGAGTCATCCCAATCTTCTTCCCTAAAATCATTTTCATTTTATTTACACCTCCGGCGTTCACAATTTGATCTCCACATCGACTCCTGCTGGGAGGTTTATCTTCATGAGAGCATCAATAGTTTTCGAAGAAGGTTCAACAATATCTATAAGCCTCTTGTGTACGCGTTTCTCAAACTGTTCTCTTGAATCCTTGTGCTTGTGAGGTGATCTGAGCACAACGTAAAGAGACCTTTCTGTTGGCAGTGGGATTGGTCCAGAGACTCTCGCATTAGTAGATTTCGCGACTTCGACTATCTTTTTGGTGGATTCATCGAGAACTTCATGGTCATATGCTCTCAACTTTATTCTGATCTTTTGTCCTGGCATATGGTTTTACACCCTCCCTTTCTCAAAACAACAGAAGGGGAGCAAAGCTCCCCACAATTTCATTACTCAACAATTTCAGTCACTACTCCTGCTCCGACTGTTCTTCCACCTTCACGAACGGCGAAGCGCATACCTTTTTCAATTGCCACTGGGTATATCAGCTTTATTGTGAGCACAGCATTATCACCCGGCATGACCATTTCCGCTCCTTCACCCAGTTCGAGTATTTCACCTGTGACGTCGGCTGTTCTGATGAAAAACTGAGGTCTATAGCCTTTCATGAAAGGCGTGTGTCTACCCCCTTCTTCTTTCTTCAGAACGTAGATCTGTGCCTTGAAAGTGGTGTGCGGCGTTATGGAACCAGGGGCAGCCAAGACCTGTCCTCTCTCAACTTCGTCTTTATCGATGCCTCTAAGCAGACAGCCGACGTTGTCACCAGCTATTCCTTCATCGAGTTCTTTCCTAAACATTTCAACACTTGTCACCACCGTTTTTCGAGTCTCATAGCTCAGTCCAATAATCTCGATTTCTGTGCCAGCAACGATCTTACCACGTTCAATTCTTCCTGTGACAACCGTACCCCTTCCAGTTATTGAGAACACATCTTCTACAGCCATCAGGAATGGCTTGTCAACATCACGCTGTGGATCAGGAATGTAGTTGTCAAGAGCGTCTAACAGTTCCTGAATAGGTTTGTAGTTCGGGTCATTTGGATCGTCTGCTTCGAGTGCCTTCAAGGCGGACCCTCTAATAACTGGCAGTTCATCTCCCGGAAACTCGTACTTGGAGAGTAAGTCTCTGACTTCCATTTCAACAAGCTCCACAAGCTCTTCATCATCAACAGCGTCAACTTTGTTTATGAAAACTATCATCGCCGGAACATTAACTTGCCTTGCCAGCAAGACGTGTTCTCTCGTCTGTGGCATTGGCCCATCTGTGGCAGCAACAACAAGGATTGCACCATCCATTTGTGCAGCACCCGTGATCATGTTCTTAATATAGTCTGCGTGCCCTGGACAGTCGATATGTGCATAGTGTCTCTTCTCTGTCTGATATTCGACGTGGGTAATGTTGATTGTTATACCACGAGCTTTTTCTTCAGGAGCCTTATCAATCTGCTCAAATGGTACAAAATCGGCAAAATTTTTGAAAGAAAGGTACTTCGTCATCGCTGCTGTGAGCGTTGTTTTTCCGTGGTCTATGTGTCCGATTGTTCCAACGTTGATATGTGGTTTTGTCCTAACAAATTTTTCCTTTGCCATTCAGTCTCCCTCCTTCACTACACTGCTTTCAAGATCTTACCCATAACTTTGTCTGGAACTTCTTTATAATGAGAAAATTGAGCTATATGAGTGGCTCTACCTTGACTCAGCGATCTCAATGCCGTGGCATAGCCAAACAACTCTGACAGAGGAGTATAAGCCACAATGACGCGTAAATTTGCTTTTGTTTCAAGAATCTCAACGTGAGATCGCCTCGAGTTCAAATCCGCAATGATCGCTCCTACATACTCTTCTGGTGTTGTGACTTCCAGTTTCATTATTGGCTCAAGCAAGATGGGATCACAGTGCTTCATGGCGTTCCTGAAAGCTAACGTTGCGGCCATTTTAAAGGCTATTTCTGACGAATCAACTTCATGGTAAGAACCATCGAGAAGTATAGCCCTAATTCCCGTCATAGGATAACCCGCCACGGATCCAGAAATCATTGCTTCTCTTATCGCTTCTTCTATCGAAGGCACGTATTCTCTTGGTATAACACCTCTAACCGTTTTGTTCACAAACTCAAAGTGTTCTTTCTGATCCAGCGGCAGTGGTTCAAATCTCATTACAACATGTCCGTACTGGCCTCTTCCACCCGTCTGGCGCACGTATTTTCCTTCTGCCTCTGCACTCTTTCGTATAGTCTCTCTGTAGGAAACTTGAGGTCTTCCAACCCTTATTCCTACATTGAACTCTCTCTTCAATCTGTCAGTCACTATTTCAAGATGAAGCTCACCCATCCCAGATAGGATAACCTGTCCTGATTCCTTGTCCATGTTCACGCGAAGAGTTGGATCTTCCTCACTCAAGGCGGTTATGGCTTTGACCATTTTTTCTTCATCACCGCGAGTTAGAGGCTCAAGAGCCACAGAAATGACAGGTTCGGGAAATTTCATCTTTTCAAGTACAACCGGATTGTTGAGATCACACAAAGTGTCTCCTGTGCTCGTGTTCTTCAAACCCACTATGGCCACTATATCTCCGGCTCTCACATATTCAACATCCTCACGCTTGTCGGCATGCATAAACAAAAGCCTGGAAACACGCTCTTTGATGTCCTTTGTCGAATTGTACACGTAACTACCCTTGTTCAGGCATCCAGAATAAACCCGTACGTATGTCAGTCTACCCACAAAAGGATCAATCTGTAGTTTGAAAGCAAGAGCAGAGAAAGGCTCTTTCTCATCACTGGCGACCTCTATTTCATCGTCGCTCAATGTAACCGCCTTAACTGGAGGAACATCAATAGGAGAAGGCAAGTAATCAACAATAGCGTCTAACAGTGGCTGAACACCCCTGTTTCGCGCTGACGCACCACACAACACGGGAACAACCTTCCCTTTCAAAACAGCCTTTCTTAAAGCCGCTTTGATCTTCTCTGGAGGCATCTCTTCCTCTTCCAGATACATTTCCAAAAGCTCATCATCTTCCTCTGAAGCGATGGCTATCACATCTTCACGTAGGCTTTCAACCTCATCACGCACATCGTCGGAAATTTCGGTAACTATGAAATCTGCCCCATCTTCACTGACCCATCTAATTGCTTTCATCTCTATTATGTCAATGACACCTTCAAAATCCTTTTCGCAACCAATTGGAATCTGAATTGCTACCGGATTAGCGTGCAACCTGTCTATTATTGTTTGTATAGACATAAAGAAGTCGGCTCCTACCTTGTCCATTTTGTTCATGAAAGCTAACCTCGGCACTCTATATTTATCTGCCTGACGCCATACAGTTTCTGTTTGAGTTTCAACTCCTGCTGTCGCATCGAAAATGGCAACGGCTCCATCAAGGACTCTGAGGGCTCTTTCCACCTCAACCGTAAAGTCCACATGCCCGGGCGTATCAATAATATTTATTCTGTGTCCCTTCCAAAAACACGTTGTCGCAGCTGAAGTTATCGTGATGCCTCTTTCTTTTTCCTGTTCCATCCAGTCCATTGTCGCTGTTCCGTTATCAACACTGCCTAAGACATGTTTTCTACCAGTGTAATAAAGAATTCTCTCGGTAGTAGTGGTCTTACCGGCATCTATATGGGCCATTATTCCAATGTTCCGCAACTTCTCAAGGGGCACATAGAGAGCTTGAACTCCACTCATAAGCTTAGTTTTCACCACCGTAAGTGGGCAAAAGCCCTATTCGCCTCCGCCATTTTATGGACGTCTTCTCTTTTCTTGACAGATGCACCCGTGCCCTGATAAGCCGCAAGAATTTCTTCTGCCAAACTGATATGCACAGGTCTGCCCTTCTTTGATCTTGCAGCCCCTATTATCCACCTAAGAGCAAGCGAAGTTTTTCTGGGCTCCTGCACTTCAACCGGTATTTGATATGTGGCTCCTCCTACACGCCTTGGTCTAACTTCCAGAATGGGGCGCACGTTTTCCAGAGCCTTGTGGAAAACCTCAAGAGGATCCTTGCCACTCTTTTCCTTGATAACGTCAAATGCCCTGCAAACTATCTTCTGGGCAACGGCTTTCTTTCCATCCCACATGATTCTGTTAATAAGCTTGGCTACCATAATATCTCCGTAGATCGGATCAGGCGATACTTCTCTAACTTCCGCTCTTCTTCGTCTCATTCAACCTGCCTCCCGTTACTTCTTTGACCTCTTGGCTCCGTACTTACTGCGAGATTGCTTTCTATTTTCTACTCCAGCGGTGTCAAGTGTTCCTCTGATTACCTTATAGCGAATGCCGGGAAGGTCTTTGACCCTTCCACCCCTTACAAGAATAACTGAGTGTTCCTGAAGATTATGGCCTATTCCAGGGATATATGCAGTCACTTCTACTCCATTCGAAAGCCTTACTCTTGCGATCTTTCTCAAAGCAGAATTCGGCTTCTTAGGAGTAGTTGTGGTAACCCTAACACACACTCCTCTTTTCTGTGGGTTTCTCTGTAAAGCCGGAGCCTTGGACTTCCTTGCTTTTCGACGTCTGCCTAACCTGATAAGCTGGTTTATCGTCGGCATTTATACCCTCCCTCCAACTAAACACCAAAAGCCTATTGTATTAGATAAAAAGGCTTCTGTCAATACGCTCAGTAATGTTTAAAAAGGCACAGCTTTGAAACAAATCTTTCCTCAACGCAGTTGTAATTCGCAGAGACAAGAGCTCAAACTTTTGTTACAGTGCACCGTGCCTCTCCAAAAGAAGAGAACCAGCGCACTTTTCATATTAACATCACGCACTGTGCATTATACTACTATAATTGAGAAATCTTGCAACAATGGTTTGAACGTATGTTTTCAATTACTCAGATATCGGGTACGCGACTTTGAGCAAAATTTGTAAAGATGAAAGGGGGAAACAAGGTGCAGTACGATTTCGACAAAATCATTGACAGAAGGGGAAGCAACTGTTTGAAATGGGACTTTGCGAGTACTTTCTTTGGGACTAATGACTTGCTCCCAATGTGGGTAGCAGATATGGATTTTGAGTCGCCACCATCGGTGCTCAATGCGATCAGACGAAGAGCTGAACACGGTGTGTTCGGGTACACGGCAAGGCCACAGAGTTACTACCAAGCGATAATCAATTGGGTTGAGAAGAGACACAATTGGCAGATAAAAAGAGAATGGTTGAGTTATGCGCCTGGAGTTGTTCCAGCAATTCATCTGTGCATAATGGCTTTTTCTCACCCAGGCGACAAAGTTATTGTCCAAACGCCAGCCTACTACCCATTCTTCTCGGCTGTTAGAAACACCGGTCGTCAACTCGAGACGAACCCACTTAAGAACGTTGAAGGGCACTATGAAATGGATTTCGACGACCTTGAAAAAAAGATCGATTCAAGAACCAAGATTCTCATACTCTGCAATCCTCACAACCCTGTTGGTAGAGTTTGGACACGAGATGAGCTTGCAAGAATTGGTGAGATCTGCTTGAAACATGATATAAAGATAATCTCAGACGAAATTCACTCCGATTTAGTATTCAAAGAGTATGAGCACACGCCAATGGCGTCACTTTCAGAGGACCTCGCTCTGCAGACAATTACATGCATATCACCGAGCAAGACATTCAATCTGGCAGGACTCAGCACAGCGGTGGTTATAGCTCCGAACAAAAGGATGCTTCAAGAATATAACAACGCCTTATCATCTGTGGGCTTGGGACTCGGCAACGTGTTCGGAATCGTGGCACTGGAAGCAGCTTACTCACACGGAGAAGAGTGGCTCGAGCAGCTTCTGACGTACATCAAAGGAAACTACGAATACATGAAAGAATTCCTGAAACAGCATCTTCCCCAAATAAAGATAACAGAATTACAGGGAACTTATCTTGCATGGTTGGACTTCAGAGGCTTCGGAATGACAACGAAAGAGTTGAGAGATTTTCTCTACAACAAGGCAAAGGTTGGTTTTGAAGATGGATCAGTTTTTGGCAAAGAAGGAGAGGGCTTCATGAGAGTAAATCTTGCCTGTCCTCGATCAACGATAGAAGAAGCTATGAGAAGACTTATAGAAGCCCACAGAAAATTGAACATTTGAACCTTTTGTTTTCTGGCGAATCCTGAGAATTAGTCAAATGCGATTAGAAATTTCCCATCATTTCAATTATTTTCGAGCTTCCCTTACAATCCGCAAAAGCTCTGAGGCTTTTTTGGCTATCTGATCTACATTACCTTTTGTGAGAGCTCCGCCAACTCCTATTGCTACAGCCCCAGCTTTGATCCATTCTGCCGCGTTGTCAAGGTTCACTCCACCTGTGGGAATTAAATTCGCCTGAGGCAAGGGGCCGTGTATAGCTTTTATATAAGAAGGTCCCACAGTGGAAGCTGGAAAGAGCTTTACCAGAGCCGCGCCTATTTCAAGAGCCTTAACAATCTCTGTTGGAGTCAAGGCTCCCGGAATATATGGAATTCCATACCTGTTGCATACAAACGCTGTATCTTCAGAAACATTGGGTGCCACGATGTACTTCGCTCCAGCCTCAATAGCTGTTTTCGCTGTGACTCCATCCAATACTGTTCCTGCACCGAGTAGAATTTCATTCCCTACCTCCGCGTCGATCTGCTTGATAACATCTGCAGCATGTGGAACACTGAATGTTATCTCTACAGCGTCTATTCCTCCCTCCTTACATGCCATGCATATCTCTATTGCTTTTTTCGCTGAGTCCGTCCTCACTATTGCAACAACACCTGTGTTGATAATCCTTTGAACCAGATCTACCACAGCTTCTCCCTCCCGAATTG
>QNAO01000033.1 GCA_003641785.1 Thermotogae bacterium | reverse complement strand
GTATTTAACGCGTACACAGCTCATTCTCAGAGCGTTTTTTAAACATCGCCTGGGAGTCATAGCTTTGGTTGTTCTTGTTTTGCTTTACACGCTCGCGTTGTTCGCGGATTTCTTTGCTCCGTATGATCCAATTGATCAATCTCTAAAGCACACGTATTGTCCGCCAACTGAAGTGCACAGGACATACAAAGGAGAAAAAACAAAGGCTTATGTGCTCCCAATAATAAGTTTTGTTGACAAGCTAACTTACCAGAGATCGTTCAGGGAAATGTTGTTTCCAAGAAGGCTTGTTATAGAAAAGGCGGACGGTTCACAAACCGTTTACGAAATAGGCACAGATGGAATCGAAAACTTCAAGTTCATGATAACATCCACAGAACAAATAAAGATCGCTGGCGAATGGAAAACAGTCAAAAGGACTCCAAAGACGACAGAATACTTCCTTTTTGGATACAACGAAGATATTCTTGCAAAAGGCGAATTTGTTAACATCACTCAGTCTGCTGTTGCCAGAGAAATGTATTTCAAAAATTATAGAGACAGGTATGGTTTGCAAAGAGAACAGGAAATAGAATCTGTTCTCGTGAAGGATGTTCTGGATACCATCATCGTCAAGAGAAATGGAAAGTTCGAGATGTTGAAGGGTAAAGTTATCGATTATGATTACAAGACATACCCCGTGAAGTGGTTCGTGAAGAGCTGGACTGGAAAGCTGTTCTGGATCTTTCCGATGAATATCCACCTTTATGGAGTTGAAAATCCTGATAATAATCCGTATGTGAGATTCTACATAATGGGATCTGATCTCTATGGTCGGGATGTGTGGTCACGTATAGTTTTTGCATCAAGGATATCCCTTTCAATAGGGATTATTGGCATGGCCATCACTTTCGTTTTGGCTTTGTTTTTTGGAGGAATATCAGGTTACTACGGCGGGCTTATAGATGAGGGCCTGATGAGATTTGCCGAAATCATAATGTCTGTTCCCAGCTTTTATCTGCTCATCATGCTGAGGGCGATGCTACCGCTTGATCTACCATCAACTGAGATTTACATGTTGCTTGTTTTCATACTGTCTTTCATCGGTTGGGCAGGTACGTCGAGGGTAATTAGAGGAATGGTTTTGTCTATTAGACAGAGGGAATTTGTTGAGGCCGCCGTTGCCATAGGGCTTCCCAACAGAACGGTTCTCCGGAAGCATGTGCTCCCGAACACAGCCACTTATCTTATAGTCGCAGCTACACTGAGAATACCGGGATACATTCTTGGGGAAGCAGGATTGAGTTATCTTGGTCTTGGAATCAGAGAACCTTCCGCATCTTGGGGATTGATGCTTGCCCAAGCGCAAGATGTTTATGTCATGACAAAAGCTCCATGGCTTTTAATACCCGGCGTGTTCATCTTCGTGACTGTTCTTGCGTTTAACTTTGTAGGTGACGCAATAAGAGATGCCCTGGATCCCAGATCACTTGGATAAAATGTGAGAAGAAAATCTCTCAGTAAACATTTTGGAAGCTTTAGTTATATCACCAGCTCCCACAAACAAGTAAGTTGTGCTTGACTTAATGGGGAGCCGGTTTGCTACATCGCCTACGCAGGGGACATAAAAGGCCTTCTTTCCAGCTTCTGCCAGTCCTTTAACTATGACATCGGATGAAACAGCCCTACTACCTGTTTCGAACGCCGAGTAAACATCTGTTACATAGATTTCGTCCGCATTTGTAAGGGCTCTTGCAAAGTTGCCATCTTCCCGAAGCAGTCTGCTATATCTGTGTGGCTGAAAGACGACTACTTTGTAGGTGTTTGGAAAAGCTTCTTGCGCCGCCTGGAGAAGAGATTTTATTTCGTCAGGTGTGTGGGCATAGTCATCAATCAGTGTTATGTTTTGATCCTCAGCAAGTGGAGTTACTGAAAAGCGTCTGTCAGTTCCCTCAAATGTTTCAAGAGTGGATACAATGTCTTCAATCTTTAAGCCCGAGTGGTGCAACATTGCCACGACAGAGAGGGCATTCAGCGCGTTGTGGAATCCAAAAACTCTGAGTTTAAGTGTATATCTTTTTCCAAACGCTTTGAAGACGGCACTTTGTCCAAAAGAGGTCGCACGCCTCTCTTCAATGCGGAAATCTCCTTTTCTGACTCCGAAGGTTATTGTGCCAAGGTCGCCTGAGATTTCGTCTTCAGCGAAAGTGACAACACCCCTTTTTGTATTTGCTGCCAACTTTTCAAAACAATTCTGATAAAAAGCCCTGTCGTTTCTAAAGTTCTCCAGGTGATCTCCCCTCGAGTTGGTTATTATGACATAATCAGGTGAAAAGTCGCAGAATTCAGGCTGGCTTTCATCCAGCTCGTATACGACAATGTTCTGTCCCTTTTGATAGTTACCGTACTCGAGTAACTTGTGTACTCCCCCCAAAAACGCCGTCGGTTTCTGGCCAAGCTCCATCAGCACATGAGTAATCATAGCTGTTGTTGTTGTTTTGCCATCAGTACCGGTTACCGCGAACTGTAATGGGATCTCTTCTACAAGCTCTTTCATGAATTTAGCTCTGGTTAGCACAGGAATTCCTTCTCTTTTTGCTCTTGAGATCTCCGGGTTTTCCAACGGTGCCGCTGGTGTGCGAACGAGAAGATCAGGATCACGCCAATTTCTTTCATCGTGACCAATAAAGACATCTATCCCGACCTTTTTAAGGAAAGCGGTTCGCTCACTTTTGTAAATATCAGAACCGTAGACGTTGTAGCCGGATAAATGAGCGTGTAAAGCCAGAGAACTCATGCCGATGCCGCCTATTCCGACAAAATGTATCTTCATTTGCATTCCTCCAGAATAGTTTTCCCAATTTTGAGTGCTGGGTTGATTCTGTTCACTGAAACGACTTTCCCAAGAGCAACCACATCCATGAGACAAGCTTTAAAGGACTCCAGATTCGCCGTGCGCTCTCTGAGCACCTTAGCGCGACCTAACTTTTCGGCGTAAAGCGCGTTGAAAAGCTGGTGACTTCCAGCTGCTCCTTCCCATGGTATTAAAACACACGGAACACCATAGTAGAGCATTTCACTTACCGTTAAAGCCCCCGCACGTGTTACAGCGGCTTTGGCACCTTCCCAGGCTCTTTTCATGTTCTGAATGTACTCAAGTGCCCTAACATTCTCAAAGCGTGAAAGCCTTTCTGCCCATTCTTTGCTGCCTGTTCCATGCACAAACTTTGTTTTCTTATCATGCTCATACAGTTGCTCCATTAGCTGGTTTATAAAATCACTGCCTCTGCTTCCACCAAAGACAAGAATATAGTCGTCACCAAAGTCTTCTCTGAGCTCACTGTAGCTTTCTCTTACAGGGTTACCCGTAACAATTACATTCCGTTTTGCCGTCGAGGTAAAATGTTTTGCGGTTTCTTCAAATCCCACAAAGACCTTTCTGGCACTCCGTGCCAAAATCCTATTTGCCAAGCCTGGAACAGCGTTCTGCTCTTGCACAAACAAGGGAATTTCCAGCTTCAGCGCGACCCGCCCAACGGGAATCGAGACGTATCCACCGGTTACCAAAACTGCATTTGGTGCAAAACGGGACATTTCCGATAGTATGATACTCTCTATTCTCCATATTTTCAACATTCTTTTCAAATTTGTCGGCTTAAAAAGAGGTCTTTCCAGGCCGCGTATGTCTATAGTTATACGCTCATATTCAGGATGTTCCTGTGGTAGAACAGAACTTTCTATGCCCCTTTTTAATGTAAAGTACATGACCTCGATTTCCGTGATCTTTGACATGGCTTCTAATATTGCCAGCGCAGGGTACAGATGCCCCCCCGTGCCTCCGCCTGCAACCGCGATCCTCATGATGTCTCACCGGTGGAGGAAACGATGTTCAAAGCAATTCCAAGCCCAGCAAAAAACGCAATGATGGAGCTACCACCATGACTGATAAAGGGCAATGTTACGCCCGTAACAGGTAAAAACCCCACCATTACACCGAGGTTCACAAGGACCTGTAAAAATATCAAACACGAGAACCCAGTGATATAAGCAGTTGCAAACGCGTCAGAAGATAGTTTTTCGACAGATTTAATCAGCACTCTGATTAGCCACCAGTACAGCGCGACAGTTACGATTATTCCAACCAATCCCATTTCTTCTCCAATAACCGCAAAAACAAAGTCAGATATCACCGCTGGAATGGTAATCTTCACCTCACCAAGTCCCAGGCCCTTTCCGAGCAAACCGCCTTCCTTAACAGATTGAATAGCTTTTTGAACTTGCTCTGGGAGTTTTCCCTGCACAAACATATTGAACCGCGAAATTTGGTAGTTTTTCAGGAAAAGACCCTGAGTGTAGGAGACATAGAAGACAAGGGCTATAATTAAAAAGCAAGTGAGTATGTACACTCCTTTTGCGCCATGAGAATACAACATTAAAAGGATTACCAGCATCAAAATAGCTGTTGTGCTCAAATCGGGTTCGAGCAGTATCAGCAGAAAGCACGGTGAAACCATCATGATAGGGATGACGAAACCTTTGAAGAACTTGGACATATTTTCCTTGTTCTGATATATGTAAGATGAGATGAACAGAATCAGTGAAATTTTTGCCAGTTCAGATGGCTGAAAGCTGAAGTTGCCTATGTATATCCATCTCTTGGAGCCAAGCGTTGGTTCAGAAATGAATGGCAAAGCAAGCAGTCCAAGTGTCAGGAAATAATAGAGAACCACCAGTTTAAGGTGTTTTCTGTAAGGAACAAAGGCAAGAACTGTTAGTACGACAATACCTGCTGCTATCTTACCGATGTGCTTTGTCAGCAATCCCCATGCCTCATTACCCCAGGTCGCCATTTGTGAAGCGATATCTACACTGCTCATTATTACGATTCCTATCGCTATGAGTACGCACACTGAGATCGCAATTGAAGCAAACTTAGGCAAATCTTTTAGCCTCCTGTTTCAGAGATTCGACCACTTTTTGAAAGTGATTCCCGCGTTGGGCGTAGTTTTCGTAAAGATCAAAACTTGAACCCGCCGGACTCAGCAAAACAGTGTCCCCAGGAACAGCAACAGAATGAGCGCGCAAGACAGCTTCCTCCATGTTTTCAGCTTTGTTGCAGGGAACCCTCATGCTTTTGGCAATAGGCAAAATATGTTTTTTCATTTCTCCGAATACAACAATTCTTTTCACAACCTTTTGAGCTTCACGCAGCAATTCGCCATAGTCTTCGTTTTTGCCATTTCCACTGAGGATCAGGATAACTTTGTTTTTTGAAAAGTTCTTCAGCGCAGCGATGACAGCCGAAGCGTTTGTGGCTTTTGAATCGTCTATGTACGTAATGCCATTGATTTCAGCAACAAGCTGCATTCTGTGAAAAGGCGCCTCAAAGCTTTTTAAAGTTCGAAGGGCTTTTTGAGCTGAAATTCCGAGTTTTTCGCACACAGCGATTACCGCCGCGATATTCTCTACGTTTTGGATCGATTTTGTCCAGTTTCTATTCAGTTGAGATATTTCAAGTCGCAGAGAATCGGTATTGGTGAAAGGCTCGGCATCGCAAAAAGCCTCTGCGCGTTTACGCGTTTCTGGATCATTTCGATTGTACAATACCGTCTTGGACATGGCAAGAATTCTTGATTTACAGGCTGCATAGTGTTCAAAAGATGGATGCCAGTCTAGATGATCCGGCTGAATATTCAGTATCAGACCTATGTCAATAGGAAGGTTTTGCGCCCAGAAGAGCTGAAAGCTGCTCAGTTCTAAAATTGCGAACTCCAGATCTGGTGCGTCGAAGATGACCGAAGCTGGTTGGCCTATGTTTCCACATGCGATGGCTTTCTTTCCCAAACTGGAAAGCACGTGTGCCATCATTTTTGACACAGTTGTTTTCCCATTTGTACCTGTGATGCCAATGACGTGTCTTGGCTTTCTTTTTTTCATGATGATATCTATGTCCGTGAAAATCTTGCTCCTGGGTATCATCTGAATGATCGGGTGATCTGGCCTAATCGATGGGCTGACAACAACAGTATCACTGTCAGCGATTGCCATAGTGTTGCCGTTTTCTTCATATGAGCCGTTTAGATCCAGTATTTCTTGCTTTTCAACGTCACTCAGCGCTCTCATCTCGCTCACAAATATCTCGTGTCCCCAACTGCTCAAATATCTTGCTAAATTTCTGTTGCTGATTCCGTAACCCACAAGAGCGTACTTCACTTTGTCTCCTCCTGGTTTTTCCGCTTAGAATATATCCCTTCATTGTGATTCTATCAGAAGAGGGGAAAATGTTATTATTGTAATAGATTTTTGAGGGGTGGGAATTTTGAGTAAAATACACAAATTGCCGGATCATGTTGTTTCAAGGATAGCCGCAGGAGAGGTTGTCGTCGGTGTGTTTTCTGTCGTCAAAGAACTCATCGAAAATTCGCTCGATGCTGGAGCGACTAAGATCATTGTTGAATTGACAAACGGTGGCAAGAGCGAGATTCGTGTTTCCGACAACGGTGAAGGAATGTCAGAAGATGATGCGCGGGTTTGCTTTGAACCTCATAGCACGAGCAAGATAAGCTCTTTTGAAGATATTTACTCAATCGGGACTTTTGGATTTCGTGGAGAGGCTTTACACTCAATATCCAGGGTAAGCAAGATGAAAATCTCTTCGAAAATCGCTGACGAAGCACTGGGTACAGAGCTCGAAGTTGTGGCGGGCAGAGTCGTGTACAAACAATCAGTTCAAATGGAAAGGGGAACGTCGATATCAGTTCGTGACATTTTCTTCAACGTTCCAGCAAGAAGGAAATTTTTGAAGTCCACAAGCATTGAATCACGTATGGCAACGGAAATTTTTGAAAGATTCGCCCTTTCACATCCGAATATCAGTTTCCTTCTTCAGCGTGATCAAAGTGTAGTGCACAACTTTGCTCCATCATCACTTCTCGATAGAATAATCAGTATCTATAGCGATTTTTCCAGAGAACATTTGAAAAGCGTCGAAGGTGAATTCAAGAGAATGCATCTCAGCGGGTATATAAGCCTTCCGGGTCGCTGGAGACGCCGCAGAAGTCTTGCTCTCTTTGTGAACAACAGATATGTAACGAATCAGTTGTTGGCAAAGGCCTTGTATGTCGCGTACAGTGAGTTTCTTCACAAGGGAGAACATCCGCTGGCAGTGCTCAATCTTGCTATACCGACTGAAGAAATAGATGTGAATATTCATCCTCAGAAGCTCGAAGTAAAGTTTTCAAACGAAGAAAAGGTATTTTCCTTTGTCAGGGATTCGATTAAGAGAGCGCTTAAAACAACATTTGCAGGACGGCTTTCATTGAGGAGTTACAGATCGGACGTGTCAGGCAGCACTGAACCACATCCTAAACGCGTGAAATTTCCATCACTCAAAGAAGCATCTTCAGTCGAGCTTTTTTCAGAGGTTGTAAAAGCTACTGAGAGTTTCAGGGTAGTTGGAATTGTACGCGACAGATACATTCTGGTGGAAACAGATGAACAGCTTCTCATAGTCGATTACCACGCTGCGCATGAAAGGCTGATTTATGAAAAATTGAAACGGTCGATTTCAAACAACACTCACCAGAAAAGGCTTTTCTTCAATTTAGAGATCAGCCTGAATCAGACGGATATAGATTTACTCAGCAAGGCTTCCGTGTTGAAATCCCTGGGCTTTGACTGGATTGTGTCAGAAGACAATAAAGTAAGCTTAACATCAATTCCAAGCTTTCTTTCGCTTGAAGACGCGAAATCATTCTTCAAAGAATCATTGGACGAGGTCAGGATGGTTGACATTGAAGGACTTACTCCTGTGTATCAAAAGTTACTTGCCGATATCGCTTGCAAATGTTCTGTTAGAACAGGCGATAGACTCGATGAAGACGAAGCCAAGACGCTTGTCGAGAAAATACTCAAAAGCGGAGTCAGCACGTGTCCTCATGGAAGACCCTTGATCTATGCGGTGAAGTATGTCGAGCTTGATAGATTCTTTCAAAGGTAAAGTCAACTACCCCTCCCTTCGCTGATGTTCAGGAAGGGACTTGCGTAAGCAAGTTAGTTGACTAGGGGCTTACTGTAGGTAAGCAACAGTTATCCAGGTCATGGCACCCTGGGGTGTTCCGCAAGCTCCAGGCAACTGCCG
>QNAO01000032.1 GCA_003641785.1 Thermotogae bacterium | reverse complement strand
GTGAAAACTCCCAATGGGGAATTTCTTGAAGATTCGTGGAACGACGTTTCGAGGCGTGTGGCGAGAGTAGTAGCCAGTGCAGAGTTGATCAACAATCCCGCCCTCAACGAGATGTCCAACCCTAAAAAGTTAGATTTTCTTAAAAACATAGAGAGCAGGTTCTTCAATATTATTTGTGCAAGATTGTTTATACCTAACAGCCCAACCCTTTTTAACGCTGGCATGGGAGTCAGCCCGGAGGTTCTCTGGAAACCCATTGAGAATATGACACTTGAGGATTACGGGCAAATTCTGGCATCTCGTAATCATTTGCACATGCTTTCAGCATGCTTCGTCATTCCTGTTGAAGACAGCATTGAAGACATATTTACTGCTGTCAAGGAATACGCGTTGATCACAAAGGCGGGAGGAGGAATAGGGAGTAATTTCAGTGATTTGCGCCCAAATGGCAGTTTTGTTGCAGGAACTCATGGAAAAGCCTCGGGACCTATTTCTTTTATGCATGTTTTCAATTCGGCGGTTTCTGTGGTGGAACAAGGCTACAGACGTAGAGGCGCGTTGATGGGCATTTTGAACATTGATCATCCAGATATCGAGGAATTCATTTGCAGCAAAGAGGCGAACGATGGCCAGAAAGTGCTCAGGTTTTTTAACATTTCTGTCGGAATTACCCGACCTCGTGAGGAAATGCTTCAATTGCTTGAAGACGATGGTACCATAAAGCTTCATCATCCCAGAAGCCATGTTGAAAGAGAAGTGAGTGTTAGGAGTTTGTTTCGCAAAATGGCTGAAAACGCTTGGAAAACAGGAGATCCGGGAATGGTTTTTCTAAGCGAAATGAACAAATACTACGCTTTGTATCCAGAAAGGAAGATAATCTCGACAAATCCATGTGGCGAAATAGGTCTGGGACCATATGAGGCTTGCAACTTAGGTTCCATAGATCTTGCCAAGTTCTATATTGAAGATACAAATGATGTTGATTGGAAGGCTCTGCAGGAGGTCACAAAGATCGCTGTGCGATTTTTAGATAATGTTGTGGACATCAATGTGTTTCCATTAGATAAGATAAAAAAATCAGTTCTCGAATCACGTCGGCTTGGGCTCGGAATAATGGGCTTTGCTAATTTGCTTTATGAGATGGAAGTCCCTTATGACTCGCAAGAAGCGAGAGCAATTGCACAAAATATCATGGCGTTCATGTCGTTGAATGCTCATGAAGAATCGTCGCGTCTGGGTGAAGAGAAGGGGAACTTTCCTCTCTTTGAGAAAAGTCGTTATGTCACTGAGGAAAGCTTTATACCCTTTTCCATGGGAGAAAGTAAATGTGATGAGGAAATCAAGGAGCATTTCAGAAAATTGGCGAAAAAATATAAAAGAAATGTCGCGGTAATGGCCGTAGCTCCCACTGGTTCCATTTCCAATATAGCAGATACGTCCTCTGGTCTTGAACCAAATTTCTTACTGGCATATCTGAGGTACGTGAATAAGCAAAATACTGATGAGAGAGAATCTCTGTTCTACATCAATGAAGTTTTTAGAAGAAAGCTTGATCCTGAGCTTATGGAAAAAATAAAGGATGACTTGGTTGAAAAAGGTTCTCTTAAGCATCTCGATATTCCTGAAAAGATAAAGAGTGTTTTTGTGGTTTCGCACGATATAAAACCCATTGATCATCTTTTGATGCAGGAGGCTTTTCAGTGTTACCTGGACAACAACATATCCAAGACAATCAATATGCCCAAGTCTTCGACCGCAGATGAAGTGATGGACATTTATATCGAAGCTCTAAAACACAAAATAAGAGGGTTGACGGTCTATCGTGATGGCTCACTCCAAACGCAAGTTCTGACACCTGCCATGAGTCTGAAAACAAAGGACGCTCCAAAGGTTCAGTTCTTCATACTCGATGAAAAGCGCAAACTACGAGCAAGACCGAGGAAGGAAACTTTGAGAAGTGTTACAAGAAAATATAAATCTGACAGTGGAACAACCTATATTACAGTGTCCTTCGATGACAGTGGTGAGGCAGTGGAGATATTCCTTTCCAATGGTACAGAGACTGCTGAAGCTATTGGAAGACTTTCCTCTACTGCGCTACGAGTGGGTGTTTCGGCTGAAGAAATAATAGAGCAACTCACGAAGGTTAAAGGCGATTATGTTCGCAACGTTGGGAAGGAAATAAAAAAGGCTATCGATGATTTTGTATCTCTTTGGGGGGAAAGGCTTCCCCAGGAGCAAGAAGTCGTGCATGTTGACGGTACTATGAAAACCCAGGAAGAGGTTGAAAAATTTGTTATAGCGAATGATTTGAGGTGGTATGAAGGCTACTACATAGATGCCGATGGTAGCGCATATTGCCCAGCGTGTCTTTCAAAGAATTCGCTTGTGAAACAAGAGGGCTGTGTTTCCTGCAAGACATGTGGCTGGTCGAAATGCAGTTAGATTCTTCTGAGAGTGGAAACATTCTGTCCAGGTTTGTAGATAGAGTGTGATACAGCAATAGCTTTAAAAACGTTGTTCAGGTATATAGATGTCTTTTCAAGGGCGGATAGATTTAGTGGATTCTTTTTTGATTTTGAATGTCCCGCAAGCGATCTGGGAGCATTTGTCACAGCATAATTTTCCCTAACAAAGGCTATCTCTATTCTTCTTGACAAATGACTTAAAGGATGAATATCAATTTCACCGTGAAGCATTTTCAGAATTTCAGGTATTATCAGGGGATTCACGTAGAACTTTTCATTGCATATGGGCTCTTCTTTCTCTCGCCACTGGATTTCAAACAAAAGAACAGGTGTGTCGGATGGAATGTTTAAATTTTGTGAAAGTGTGCTGCCTGCTTCGACAATTCTCCTTCTTTTGCATTGCCACGACCAGGTGTCGGGAAACAGCATTGTGAGTGGATCCAGTTTCTGTGAAATGACGAATGAACCTCTTCCTCTAACTCTTTTGACCAGCTTCTTTTCGACAAGGTCTTGCAAGGCATTTCTAACGGTCGATCTGCCGGCGCCGTAAATTCTCATTAGCTCTTCTTCTGCAGGTAGCTTTTCACCATTTTTCAAGTAACCAGCTTCTATTCTGCGTCTCAAGTCCTCAAATATGGCTTCGCGAGTGTATCCAGTGTTCACTTTTCTGCTTCCTCCTCAGAATCCATATCCAGCATTTGCTGAAGCTCGGGGTTTTCCTCTACTATCTCGTTCCACGTGTTGGAAACATCGATAAACTCTTCTTCATCGTCTATCGTATCAACGTAGAGTTCACCATTGTCCTCAGTTATTATGAATGGATATATGTCTCCAAAACTTTCAATTTCTCCATTCTCTGCAACTACAATTTCTTCGCAAATCCAGTATCGCTTATTGTTCTTACTAAATTCTCCAAGCAGAACAAAGTGATGGTTCTCTCCATTTTCATCGGTAAGGGCAAACGCGTCCAGTTCTTCTTTCTCCATAATATCCTCATCTCCCTATACGTGGGTTCCGTGGTACGTCAAAATCTTGATTTCAGATCCGCATTCTTGAGAATCTCACTGCTATTGTACACTATAATCTCTTATTCATCTTGCATAAACTCAGCCTCATCAAGAGAACTCGGCAGGCACTTTTAGTGGTGAAAATTTGAGAAATATTTTCAACGCTGTCGAAACAGTGCCGTTACGATTAATAATCGCTTGAGATCAGAAAAGTTTGAGACTTTTTGACATAGGTAATAGAGGAAAAAGGTGATATTATCGAAAAAAATTCGATACATATAGAAAAAAATACGAGGTGATCTCATGAAGATTTCGAAAAGTTTTGTTATTGAAGCCCCAGGAAAGGGATCCGTTAAGCCTATAACAATGCCCGAAATCAGCGAAGATGAATTCTTGATAGAGGTTCGGGCTTGTGGGGTATGCACAACCGACAGAAGGATGTTTCAAGGAGAATTAAGAGTGCCTTTTCCTGTAATAGGTGGACACGAGATTTCCGGAATAATCGTTTCAGGCAGGTTCTCTGAAGATTTGCAGGTTGGTGATGTTGTCGCTTTAGACATGATTAACAGATGTGGATACTGCTTCTACTGCAGAAAGGGGCTGGACAATCTTTGTCTGAATTCAAGAAAAGCTCGCGTTGTAGAAGGAAAGCATTTGATTGCAGGTGGTTTTTCGCAATATGTTGTAGCCAAAAGGCGGCAAATTTTCAAAGTTAATGTTGATCCTGAAGTTGCCACACTGGTTGAACCACTTGCTTGTTGCATAAACAGCGTGGAAAAGGCTGATATTCAAGCTGGAGAGAGCGTTTTAATCATGGGAGCAGGTACAATGGGGATTCTGCACGCCATGTTGGTAAGTCTCAAGGGTGCAGTACCATTTCTGAGTGACCCGTCAGAAGAAAGGAGAAAATTCGCATCCAGTTTGGATATGAGAGCACTTAAACCCGAAATGGTGTCCGGAGAACTTTCTTCAGTGAATGAAGGCCATGGATTCGATGCTGTGTTTGTAACGGCACCGGTGGCAGAGCTTCCAGCTCAGGCAATTGAGGTTATCAGAAAAGGCGGTAGAATTGTTCTTTACACGTCGATTCACCCCAGTGTAAATATGCCTCTTGACTGGAACAAAGTTCACTACTCAGAACTCTCAGTATATGGAACAGAGGGTAGAAGAAAAGTTGACTTTGCCAGAGCAACTGAATTAATTCAGAGCATGAAACTTAACCCGCTCATAACAAAGAAGATTCAGCTTGAGGAGCTTTCGCGGGAACTTTCAAATGGTCCAGAGCCCAAGGATCAGAGAACAATTGTTGTTTTTTAAACTCAGACACAAGTTGAGAGAGGTGAAAGTTATGTCAATCTTCACGATGAAGAGGATGTACAGAATTTTTAAGGATGACGGCAAAACGTTAATCGTCGCAATGGATCATGGGAGCGCTATGAATGTTTTTCCCGATCTTATCGAAACGGGTAAAGTTATCGAAGACATTGTTAATAACGGTGCAGATGCTTTTCTTACTACATTTGGTATAGTGAAGACATTCTGGAAACAACTCAAAGACATAGGAATTATACTTAGAATTGATGGTGGTGTTTCGATGCTTCGCTGTGATCCCAAGTCTTATAGTCAGCTCTTCAGTGTTCAAGATGCTCTCGCCCTGGGAGCAGACGCGGTGGGTTGTATGGGTCTTCCTGGAACTTCCGATGAGCACAGAACCCTTAATTATTTGGCAAAAACCTCTGCGGAAGCGCATAAATGGAATGTCCCCGTATTAGCAGAGATGCTTCCAGGAGGTTTTGTGAAAAGGGAATTACACACTCCAGAGAACATAGCGATGGCGGCGCGAATCGGTGTAGAATTGGGAGCCGATATAATTAAGACAGATTATCCAAAAGATTTCGAAAAATTTCGTCAGATGACAAAGGGTGTCTACAAACCAATAGTTGTTCTGGGTGGCTCAAAATCAGATGATCCTTTCCAGTTACTTCAGATGGTGAAAGATGCTATTGATACTGGTGCTTCTGGCGTTGCAATAGGTCGGAATATATGGGGCTACCAGGATCCAGGAAAAATGACAGAAGCTCTTCGAAGGATAATTCATGATGGATCAACCGTGAAGGAGGCTTACTCTGTTTTAAAAATTTAAGGGGAGGTGAGACAATGGTAAACAAGGTTTTGATGGCAATTGCAGTGCTGTCGCTGATCGGTGTCGGTGTTTTCTCCTATTCGGTTGCTTTGATGATCACTGGTGAAGTTGGAGGTAATCCAATCTACGAAATGATGGTCAAAGGTGCAGAAGAAGCAGCCGCCGAAGCTGGATTTGAACTCAAAGTGGTTGAAGGGGGTTACAATCCCGCTAAGTGGGAACCAACACTCTTCAGCCTTGCAGCGTCGAAGCAATACGATCTCGTTGTAACCTTCACTGAAGGAATGCCTAAAAGTGTCGAAAAAGTTGCCCAGATGTTTCCCAACCAAAAACTGGCTCTTCTGGATGGTATAGCAAATCCAATGCCAAATGTTTACTCCTTAGGATTCAAAGACGAAGAAATGACTTATCTCGCCGGGTATTTTGCAGGACTTGTGACAAAAAGTTCTCTTCCACAAGCAAATCCAGATTTGAAGATAGGACTCATAGCTGGAGACATTTACCCCGCAATGACAGACAGGATGAAACCAGCTTATGAGAACGGAGCCCATGCTGTGGACGAAAACATTGAGGTTCTCTTTTCCGCTGCAGGGACCTGGTCAGATCCAAATAAGGGTAGCGAATTGGCACAGGCCCAGTACAGCCAGGGTGCTGACATCATATTGATCATAGCGGGTGGTACAGGAGTAGGAGTCATTGAAAAGGCAAAGGAAATGGGAAAGTATGTGATAGGAGTGGACTCAAACATAATAAGTTTCGCACCGGGAACCATCTTAGCATGTACGCTGAAAAACGCCGATAAAGCCATGAAAAGCACGTTGCTGAGAGCCTTTCGTGGAGAACTCCCATTTGGAACAGCTGAGAGATGGGGCTTGAAGGAAGGAGTCATAGGCTTTACATTTGATGATCCAAATTACATTGAAATCGTCCCTGAATCTATAAGAGAAAAGATGATCCAGGTCTATGAAGATCTCATAAACGGTGTGATCGATCCACTGGCTTCTGAGTGATTTTCTCAGTCAAGGGGGGCGCAGGTATGGAGTATCTTCAGATGCTGGATATTCACAAGGTGTACGAATCAAACAACGTGGTAGCGCTCAAAGGAGCAAAATTGAAGGTTAAGAGAGGTACTGTTCACGCTCTTGTGGGAGAGAATGGAGCGGGTAAATCTACTCTTATGAAAATCCTGTGTGGCCTTGAAGCGATGAACAAAGGAAAAATCTTTATAAATGGCCACGTTGTCAGAATTAGAAACCCACAGGATGCGTTCAGATTTGGTATAGGAATGGTTCATCAGCACTTTTCTTTAGCTGAAAATTTCACAGCCGCGCAGAATATAGTTCTTGGCAATGAGCCTCACAACGGTCCGTTTGTGTTCAAGAAACGAATCCTTGAAATTGCTGAGAACCTATGCCTTGATTCTGGCTTACGCGTCCCCCTTGATGTTCCAGTGAAAGCTCTCAGCATCGGTGAAAAGCAAAAAGTGGAAATACTGAGAATACTGTACAGAGGGGGGGACATTTTGATTCTGGATGAACCCACCTCTGTTCTCACAGAGCAAGAGATTGCCGAGCTGTTTGAAAACATAAGAACATTGAAGAAGAAAGGAAAAACCATCATATTCATAACTCACAAATTGAATGAAGTCATGAATATCTCGGATAAAGTAACAGTTCTTCGACAGGGAGAAACAGTCTTTGAAAGTAAGGTGCAGAATACAACAAAGGAAGAACTGGCATACCATATGGTAGGAGAAAGGTTTTCTTTTCATTTTCAAAGAAAAAAGCTTCAGAGAGGAAAGATCTTGTTAGAGATCCGAAACTTAAGCGTCATGGATACAATGGTTTACAAAGTTAAAGATGTGTCATTTCAAGTTCATGAAGGTGAGGTAGTTGGTCTTGCCGGTGTAGCTGGAAACGGTCAATTGCAACTCGTAGAAGCTGTAGTCGGTCTGAGAAAGACATCATCAGGTAAGGTTTTTTTGTGTGGGAAAGACATCACCACGCTAACCCCCAAACAAAGACGAGAAGCGGGGCTTGGGTACATTCCAGAGGATAGATTAGGGGTCGGGTCTTCCCTGGATTCTACAATTGCTGAGAATATCGTGGTTGACAGATACCATGTAAGCCCTTTTTCGAAATGGAGACTGCTCTCAAAACGAACGATTGAATCCCATGCCGCTGAATTGATTAGCAAATTTAATGTGAAAGGAAAGGTGAGAAGCCTTGTGAGATTTCTTTCTGGGGGGAATATTCAGAAAGTGATTCTCGCAAGAGAACTTAGCGCAGATCCTTCAGTTGTTGTTGTTTGTGAACCCACGTGGGGACTTGATATTCGTTCGAGTTTGGCTGTGTATAACTTCATTGAAGATTTAAAAGAGAAAAAGAAGGGTATTTTTCTCGTTTCCAGCAATCTCGATGAGCTTCTTCATCTCGCAGACAGAATTCTTGTGATATTTCGGGGATCTATTTGCGCGAATTTGTCTAACGACGGAAGTTTGACAAAGGCGCGCATTTGCGAATACATGACAGGAACCAGATG
>QNAO01000031.1 GCA_003641785.1 Thermotogae bacterium | reverse complement strand
GTGAGTATTCCTGGGGTTAACCAGGGCATCTATTCCTACCTGTTGGCCCACCTTTTTGTTGTTCCCAGCGATGTTCTTTCAGTATCTCTTGATGGAGAGGAACTAATCAGTTTCAAAGATCAGAGAAAAAAGCCCCGCTGAACCGCAGGGCTTTGTTTCAAAATCACTTCTCGTCAGTGCTCTCCAAGTAATGGTACAGTATAGACAGGGTACGACATGGGATATCCAGCGAGATGGGCTATCAATCTTGGAAGTTCCGTGTTGTCAAAAACGCCAGTAAAGTGCTCTGCTCCAGAACCGAAAGCAAATACTGGCACAGGTCCGCCTGTGTGATCAAATGTTGACCAACCTATTTGTGCTTTTATGCTGAGAACTCTACCTATTCCATTTGCAAAACCATACGACGATTTTGTTGCCTCTTCTTTGACATAGGCAATGTCTTCATCTGTGAGTTCAACACCACAGTGGGTTTTCACCAATTCCCTTAGTTTTTCGTAATCTCCACCTGATTGAGATGCCAACCAGTCTGTATTTTTGGTGTATCCTCTAAGCGTTTCTATATCGAACGTGTATCCTCCTGTTGAAAGAGCCAGACCGCCTGTTTCATGGTCCGACGTCACAACGATCAAAGTGTTCGGATCTTCAGCAAGAAAATCAAGAGCAACTTTCACAGCTCTGTCAAATTCCATGGTTTCTTTCCATACACCATAAACATCGTTACCATGAGCTTCCCAGTCTATTTGAGATCCCTCTACCATGAGGAAGAAAGGCTTTCCGTCCTTTGAAAGTATTTCTAACGCTTTTGCCACCATTTCGTCGAGCATTGGCTGGGAGCCAGATCTTTCAGAAGCAGGAGAAAGATGACTGGAAGCGAAAAGGCCCAGGACCCTGTCACCGGAATAGCTCAACATTTCCTCTCGAGTGGTTATGTAATCAAAGCCATTATCCTTAGCCGCGGCTATGAGATCTTTATTGTCTTTCCTCTTTCCGCCTTCAGGTATGAAATGCCTCCAACCCCCACCAAAGACAACATCAAGAGGACTCTCAACAAGCTGCTCAGCTAAAGTGTTTTCATCATCACGACTTAAAACGTGTCCGTAAAAGGAGGCTGGTGTGGCGTGAGTAACGCGGCACGTGACAACAATGCCGGTTTTAATTCCATTCATTGCAGCTATTTCTGCTATTGATGGCACGGCTGTTCCATCAGGTAGAATTCCGATGGATCCGTTGTTTGTCTTGAATCCACAGGCAAGAGCTGTGCCGGCTGCTGCCGAATCAGTAACATTGCTGTTCGCTGAATACGTGAGGACAAATCCCGTATACGGCGCTTTCAAAATTGTAAGTGGTTTACCTTCAAGATATTGGGTGAGAATCAAGTGGTTAATCCCCATGCCGTCACCAATAAGATAAATGACATTCTTCGCAGAACAAAAAACTAAGACCACGAGTGCCAAAAGCAAAATAGTGAGAAACTTTCTCATAGAAACTCCCCCTTTTTGTAAATGTGTGGCGATTTCTTCACCTCTAATAATATTACATCAAAATTAGAAACTCAAAACTTAAAGGCGACCGCGACCTGCTGAAAGCCAACACCCGATGTCAAGAATACAAGGCTTCTGCCTTTTAAGCGCTCTAATTTTCCACATTCAACTGCGTCGTGATAAGCCATGTAGACACAAGCCGAGCCAGTGTATCCATATTTTTCCATAACAGTGTGAGTCTTGTTTTGAGGCATGTTTAGTGTTTCCATAACTTTCATAATGCTTTTCTTCCTTACTTGAGTGAAAAATATCATACCAACGTCCTCTTGTGTTAAAGAACACTTATTCATGAGCTTTTCTATTAACATAGGCCAGCCTTCCTCGTTCACCGTGGCTGGGTACGGTGCTCTCAAATCGAGTCTGTGGAGCCCTCTGTCAATGCCTTGAAGGTTCATTGTCCCAGCTCCCATGTATATTCCCCAGTTATGCCACCAGGATCCATCAGTGCGAGCAACGCTTCCAAGGTATCCTGGTTCTTCATGAGATGTTAACAATATCGCGCCGGCTCCATCTGAGAAAAGAGCTTCCCAGGGATATTTCCATGAAAGGAATTTTGTCATTGCGTACGTCCCTATTACCAAGACATATTTGTAGTCTCCGAGCGAGATGTATCTTGCCGCCATATCGAGCATTAGTGCACCATTTGCGCATGAGGCATTAACGTCGAAAGCCAAAGGCTCCGTTTTTGATGCACCGATTAAGTGCTGTACTCGAGGTGCATTTGGAGGTGATATCGCTTCTGGAGTGTCAGTGCCCACGATAATCAAATCCACTTGATCGGCGGTCACGTTTGCTCTTTCGAGAGCCATCTTAGCGGCTTCAGATGCCATATAGGTTGGAGTTTCCTCATCTGAGGAAATGTGTCGATGGTTGATGCCAATTTGTTCTGTGTAGTATGGATCTATAGTGGTTCCTGTCAGCTTCTCAAATTCATCGTTTCGCATTATTTTTCTTGGAATGTAAATACCCGATGAAAGTATTTTGGCGTATTTCATCTTTGCATCCCTCCTAAGAAGTCGAGCAGTATTCTGCTAAAAGACCCAGAATCTTCAATAAAAATCGTGTGCCCTATGTTATGCAGAACCTTGAAGTCACAGTTGGGAATACTCTGGGCGGTTTCTTCCATTTGCTTCCTTGTTATTAGGGAATCCATATCTCCCCATAACAGCAAAGTCCGACATCTTATTGATTTCACCTTGTGTGAAAGATCGAAACTGGCGAGGTTATTCGCATGTTCCAAAATTGCATCTGGATTCATTTTCAAAGCTTCATCGGTTAAGCTCTCTATCAAACGTCTGTTCTTGACGTTGAACAGCAATCTTTTTATCGATTCCTTGAGCAGAGTTCTGTTTCTTTTGTAAAGCTCGAGAAAAGGCACGTTCTCTTCTGCGATATCGAGCCCTCTTACGGGGCACGGATCGACGAGAATCATGGAATCTACGAGTCTTGGATAACTCGCAGATAGTTCCATAGCAACGGCTCCACCCAACGAGTGAGCAACAACAATTATGTCTGTTAGATTCATCTTCTGCGTGAATTCGTAAATAACTTTCGCGTAATCTTCGAAAGAAAATGTCTCTATTCGGCAAGAATCTCCAAAATTGGGCATGTCAACGGCGATGATCTTGTAGTTATCAATGAATTTCATTGCTGGTTCAAACCATTTCCAGGATCCAAAGTTGCCGTGTAAACAGAGAATTATTCTTTGCCCTTCATTCTTCTCAACGTAGTGAATTTTCCCAAAGGAAGTATCAACGTAGCTGCCGAGGCTGGATTTCTTCTTTCTCTTGAGTGCTACAATTGGTATTTCTGCCCATTTTATCCACCACGCATGAATGTAGTGCGCGAGCCCGCGTGGCATGAACAGAACCACGCCGATGAGAATGCTTCCAAACACGATTGTCATGGAGAATCCAATTCTACTGAAGATGAAAGGCAAAACCGTGTACAAAGCGGCGCCAAAAACGGGGCCAAACAATGATCCCATTCCGCCAATAACGACCATTGCCAATAACTCTAATGATTTCCCAAGACCGAAATCCGAAGGCGCGATGTATCCGATTGTGTGGGAATACAAAGCGCCTGCTAAGCCAGCGAAAGCGGATCCTACAACGAAAGCAAGGACCTTGTAATAGGTTTCGCTGATTCCGAACACTTTGGCTACTATGGGGTTTTCTCTTATTGCTCTCAGTGCTCTTCCAGTTTTGTGGATTGTGAGGGCTCGAAAAGTGTATATTCCAAGGATGAGTAAACCGAGTATCACATAGTAAATCAGAGTATCGGTTCCCATAGTCGCTATTCCCCGCATTCCGATGTAACCGCCGGTAACTGACTCCCAGGAGGACAAAATTTGCTCTATTGCCACTCCAAAGCCCATTGTTGCTATGGCAAGGTAAAAACCACTAAGCCGCAAGGCGGGAAAACCCAGGGCAAGACCAAAAACAGCACTGAAAGCGGTTCCTGCTAAAATTCCCACAGGTATCGGCACGCTCAATTTATGAACTAAGATAGCGGAAGTATAAGCTCCAATGCTCATGAACGCGGCATGGCCTATTGACACTTGTCCTGTATAACCCATTATGAGATTCAAACCCATTGCCGCGAGCGTGTATATCATTGTCAGATTTATAACTGTTATCATGAAAGTACTACCTTGGAGAAACAAGGGTACCGCCAACAACAAAGCAAAAAACACCAGTCGTTTCACGACTCACACTCTCCTGATCTTGCGGCTTCCCAGCAGTCCCTGAGGTCTTATAAGTAGGACCACAATGATCAGAATTAAAGAAAACGTCGATTTAAGCTCGTTACTGATGTAAGTGCCTACAAGATTCTCTATGACACCAAGTGCGAGTCCCCCCACTATAGCACCGGCGAAGCTTTCGAATCCTCCAAGCACGGCGGCTGTAAACCCTTCTATTTGATAGAAAACCATCATGACGGGGGATATATAGGTTTTTGGCGCGCTTAAAACTGCCACTAAAGCTCCCAAAGCTGTTCCAAACATCCACATCCATGAAAACACTTTCCCAGGGCTTATGCCCATCAACTGGGCAGCTTTTTCATTTTCAGATACCGCCTTTATGGCGATGCCGAGTTTTGTGTGCTTGATGAGAAGATAAATCAAAACTGAGATGCAAATAAGTATTAAAAACACCAATACATCCTGCCTTCTGAAAACGACAATGCCAGCTTTTCCTGAGAATACAAAAGGTTTCCCCTTTATCAACTCGGGGAAGTTCTTGTAGCGGGTTCCCCAAATCTGAGTGACCAGTCCTTCCAGTATCATTAATATCCCGAGCGTAACTATCAGCATTGAGGCGTGGGAAAGGTGTCGTATCGGTCGGAGCGTGAACCTTTCCACCGCGTATCCGAACAACGCCGCCAAAGGAAGAACAATGATCAAGGCAACTGCTGGTCCAAGGCCCATTGCAGTGAAGGTGAAAGCCACATACGCCATGAACATCGCCATGTTGCCAAAAGCGAAGTTCATGACGCCCGTTGTCTTGTAAATCATGACTATTCCAAGAGCTATCAACGAGTAAAAGGAGCCAGTTGCTAAACCAAGCACTATTTGATTAAGAACCATCGAATTAGCCCCCCAAATACCTTTCTATTATTCTTTTGTCTTGCAGCATTTCTGAAGCTTTTCCTTCCATGACAAGCTTTCCCGTTTGAAGTACATATGCGTAGTCGGAAATCTTCAAGGCAGAAAACGCATTCTGCTCGACTAACAAAACTGTCACGCCGAGACTCCGTATTCGCTGAATTGTTTTCATTATTTGAGACACCAAATTGGGTGCTAATCCCATGGAAGGTTCATCCAGCATCAAGAAGCGCGGTCTTGCCATTAAAGCTCTTGCAATGGCCAGCATCTGTCTTTCCCCACCTGACAGCGTTCCCGCGAGCTGTTTCTGCCTCTCTTTGAGTCTTGGAAAGAGATCAAATACCATTCTCAACTCATCTGTGTAACTGTCTCTTCTCGAATAAGCTCCAGCACGAAGATTTTCTAAAACCGTCATCTGAGCAAATATCTGTCCGGATTCGGGACAGAGAACGATGCCGTTGCGAACTCTTTCATAAGCGGGGAGATGATCGATTCTTTTAGAATCATAAAGAATTTGTCCTTCTGTTATTGTGTTTGTGCCTGCAACGGCGTACAAGGTGGAGCTCTTTCCTGAACCGTTAGCACCAAGCAAAGCGGTGATACTGTCCCTTTTCACCACGAATGATATATTCTTTACAGCCCTGACTGGACCGTAGCGTACCTCCACATTGCGAAGTTCAAGCATTCTCATTATCTCCCAAGTAAGCTTTTATTACCTTAGGATCGGATCGAATCTTTTCAGGCGCTCCCTCAGCAATCTTTTTTCCAAAGTCCATGACGGTTATTAGCCTGGAAATGTCCATTACCAGGCCCATATCGTGCTCCACGAGCAGAATAGTTATATCCAAGTCTCTGTTGAGCATCTTCAGAATATCTTTTATTTCAGAGGTTTCTCCTTCTGTTAAACCTGCGGCGGGTTCATCCAGAAGCAGTAGTTGAGGGTCACTCATGAGCGCTCTCCCGATCTCCACTACTTTCTGAGCCGCGAACGGTATTGAGCCAGCGAAACTCAGCAGTCTGTTCTTTATTTGCAAGAGATCCGCAATGTGAAGTGCCTTTTTGTACATTTTCAAACGTTCTGAGTTGAACTTCTCGGTTGGCAGAATTTCGTTCAAAAGCGACACATTTGTTTTACTGTGGTATCCCACGTAAAGGTTTTCCAGGACGGTCATGTATTTGAAGAGCACAACATTTTGAAATGTTCTTGACAAACCGAGTTTCACAATTCTATATGGTTTCATGTGAAGTATATTCTTGTCTTGAAACATGATAGACCCCGCAGAAACCTTTACAATTCTTGTCATGGCGTTAAACACTGTGGTTTTTCCTGCCCCATTGGGTCCGATTAACGCGTGTATTTCTCCTTTGTCGAGATGCATGCTGAAATCGTCGACAGCTATTAGACCACCGAAAGACACTGTTAAATTCTCTATTTTAAGAAATGCCACATCAATGCCTCCAGTGAAAGGGGAAGGAGATACCACCCTTCCCCAGTTATGAAGAAAAGCTATTTCTCAAGTGTGAGCAAGTTAGTAACGGGAACAAAAAGACCATTTTGAACTTGAAGGAAGTACATACTTGACTTGCCACGCCTTTGATTGGGTCCCCAGGATATGTCTTTTGAAAGTATTCCGTTCCAATGATCGAAACTTTCAAGAGATTTTACAAGTGCTTCACGTGTAAGATTGGGACCTGCTCGAACAAGGCCTTCAACAAAAACCTCCGCGGCGATAAATCCTGCAACAGCATAAGACGACGGTACCTGCTCATCGGGGTAGGATTCCTGATATATCCCGAGAAATCTTTGATAATCTCTCACAAAGTCCGGTCTGTCTTCCGTGGGAAGTGGCACCCAACCCGTGATGTAAATTCCTTCCGCATAATCACCAGCAAGTGTTATGATCACCGGATCTGCGTTCGGATAGATTGTCACGATATCGCATTCCACACCATAATCTCTTAGTGTCTTTATCCATCTAACAGTGTCTGTAACAAAGCCATAAATGACTGTTAAGTCTGGATTTACCCCAAGAACTCTGACGGCGAGTGAGCTGTAGTCTGTTTCAGCAGGATTGTACGGGATCTCCAATGCGGGTTTCATACCGTAATCAGCGAGTTTTGTTTTAACCGCTTGAAGCCCTTCTTTTCCAACATCATTAGACATGTAGAGAACGGCGATTTTAGATTTGCCCAGTGTTTCCACTGAAAATTTCGTTATCAACTGACCCTCGAGCGTGTAATCTGGTTGCACTGGGAACACGTATTTCTTTGGTGGAATAGCGAGGAGACTCGAACCAGAGCCTTGGTACACAAAAGGCACTCCGTTGTCGTTCAAATAATCCATCACGGCAAGACATCCATACGTTCCAAGTCCTCCTACAATTGCAAAAACTTGATCCTCTTCAACAAGCCTCTTTACTTCAATAACCGTCTTTGAAGGATTTAGTTGATCGTCAGCAACGACGAGTTCAATCTGTCTCTTGTAAATACCGCCATTGTTGTTAATCCAGTTGAAGTAAGCTTTCATTCCCTTAGTCATTTCTTGGCCAATAACTGCGTATGGTCCGGAAAGGGCTTGGAAGGATCCAACAACAATCTTATCTGGATACACACCGTTTTCTGAAAATGCAAAGAGTGCTACTATGAGAATTGCTATTACGAAAATCTTCTTCATTTAAGATACCCCCTTTCAAATTTGCAATCCCCCATCTACACCGATCACTTGTCCTGTGATATAAGAAGACTCATCACAGGCAAGGAATAAGTAGACATTTGCAACTTCTTCTGCTTCGCCCATTCTGGCGAGAGGCGTCTTACTCTTGACGTATTCGATAACCTTTTCGGGAAGGTTTTCTGTCATTGGAGTTTTAATAAAACCCGGAGCTACCGCGTTAACCCTTATTTGAGCTCCTTTTCTGGCTAACTCCTTCGCCCATGTTTTGGTCATCGCGATTACCCCACCCTTTGTGGCAGCATAGTTGGTTTGACCTATGTTTCCATAAATTCCAACAACGGAGGAGGTGTTGATTATCGAACCCTTCTTTGCCTTCACCATGTAGGGAGCCACCGCTTGTGTCATGTTAAAAACTCCTTTGAGATTCACGTTAATCACGGTATCCCATTGTTCCTCTGTCATTTTTAACAGCAGAGCGTCTCTTGTTATCCCCGCATTGTTAACCAAAACATCGATTCTGCCGTACTCTATGGCAACATCTAAAACAACCCTGAAAACATCATCTCTTCTTGTTACATCTAACACC
>QNAO01000030.1 GCA_003641785.1 Thermotogae bacterium | reverse complement strand
TTGGTGATTTCCATCTTCTTGCTGTAATAGTGATAGTTGAAGATATCATCAGCAAGATTTACAAAGACCTTGTTTCTGGAATCGATCAAGGACCAAGACGCCAATGCGAAATTCTTCTCATTTTCAAGATCTGTGATGTCGAAATTGGAAAAGAGCTCTCTCGAAACTGTCAATGCCCAGCCAGCATCACTCAACTCTTCCTCCTTGCTCGAATAAGACCACGTGTTTGAAATCGAAAGATCAAAGCCTGCGATGTTTTGAAACGTGATTGACAAAGGAATTGAGAGGGTGTAGTCTTCGAAATCCGTATTCAGCGAAAGTCCGTTGGCACCACATGATGTGCTCACATATGGAATGAAGAAATTCTTGTTTCTTGCCCTGTTGAATTCTGCCTCTTTGTATTTCATAACCGAAGATAAATAGGAGCTGTCTTTTTCAAGCTGCGTCTGCACAAGATCAAGAAAGTCTGCAAGTGAGAAAATAGGCAGCAAAAGTAGTAATAACAAGACTATTTTTTTCATAAATGATCATCTCCCAAAGACCTGATCGAGTGTTTGCTGCCACTCAAGACCTGCGTCGATGTACAAAGAACAAAGGTTCTTCAAGAAAGATTTCACGTAACCAAGCAAGTTCTTCTGAGCCATCAGATAGTTGCTTTCAGCGTTCAACAAGTCTTTCTCAGATGCAACACCTACTTTGTAGTTGTTCTCAGCGCTATCGAATTGTGATTTTGCCACGCTAACAGTTTCCCTCTGCGCTTGAATGTATTTCTTCAGATTCTCCGTCGCTAAAAGTAGTGACTGATACGATTTCTTAACACTGTTTTGAGTTTCCTTAAGGGCGTTCTGGGCTATCTTAAGAGTTCTTTCACATTTATCTTTCGTGTATTGAGATGGATTGATCAAGCTGTCATAATCCATCTGCGCGACTTGAACGTCGATCTGGGCTATTTGAACAGCCAGAGATTCTGTTATCAGTTGATCCGCTGTGGGCAATTTCACATCAATGTTGACTGTCGATGCGTCCACAACCTGTACTTCTTCGCCAAGCAAGATCAAAAGATCTTGCTTCACCTGTTCCAAACTAAGTTTTGCCTCTTCTAAACTTGCTTCTGACTGAAGGCGGGTTGAACTCGCGCTTTGAAGATCTTGCAAGGCTACTACACCTTTGTTGTACAAATCTTGATTTTCTTGAAAATCGATCTCGGCTATTTTCAACTTGTTTTCGGCGATCTGAACTTGTAAGTCGTTTTCCACTAAGCCTATGTAGCTGTCAAGCAACTCGTTCAGAAAATTCTTCAATGATTGATTGTAAGTCTGTTGAGCTTGAAGCCAGCTTCTCTCCGCTACTAATTGCTGCCTTTTGTTTTTCGCTTCGATCATCGCTTTGTCGTAATCGTTCTTTGCTTGATCGAAGTTCAAAACCGCCTTCATGTAAGTGGTACTGTTTTGTTTGGCAAGCTCAATGACATCATTGAAGCTCGCGTAAACAAAAACAACAAACAAAACAGCTACAGTGACAAGTGTCTTTCTCATAGCACAACCCTCCGTTTGCGTTCGATTCAATTCAAATACTACACCCTAAATCGCGGAATTCGTTGGATTTTTAATGATTTTCTAATTATTCACCACTGCTGAAATGTCCTGATTCTAACACTGAATATCACATAAAAAATTAGGGAAGTTCAGCACTTTATGATGTAATTAGTTGTACGATGTCCGAAGAAATTTGCATTTCATACATCTCTACTGATTTTCTTAATGGAAATAAAAGTTTGCATGGGAAGTGCCTGTCATATAAAAGGTTCCCCAAATATCGCAAGAAAACTCCAAGCTTTACTCAAAGAAAACGGGCTTGATAAAAAAGTTGATCTTAGGGGATCCTTCTGCATGGGACCCTGCAACAGAGGCGTTGTGGTAACTGTGAATGGCAAAGCTTTCTACCACATATCCGAGGACAATGTAGAAAAATTCTTCTACAAGGAAATCTTCAAAAGAGGTGAAGAGAATTGACCTTCATGAAAACGATTTGGGAGATTCTTTGGGACTACGATCCCAATGCCCTTGTAGTGACAGATGAAGGATTCAAAATTCGAATAGTGAATCCCGCTTTCAGAAAGCTTTTCAAACTCAATGAAGATGAGCAAATCGTGGGAAAACATCTGAGTGAAATATTTCAGGATATCAAGCTCTTTGAAAAGGTTAGAGATGAAAATATTGTTAGTAAGAACCAAAGGATGTATTTTCCCACATATGATTTGAATGTGAACGCCGTGGTGTTCCCGGTGTTCCCCATTCCCGAAACCAAAATGGTTGCGGCAATACTCATTGATATGACCTCAGAGATAAAGCGAGAAAAAAAGTCGCTGGAATTGAAAATGAGAGCCACGGAACAGGTACAGGCTGTTGTTGTTGACTTCCTCCCCTCATTGAAATAAGGGGATTCCCGCTTCAACAATGCAATACTCAACATATGGTAGATTATCTAAGAGTTTGTTTAGTATTTCAATCTCCATCTCAGCGGGCATGGGATTTTCTCCCTTGAAGCAGTCCACCCCTACTCAAAAATATTGTATTATTCAGTTGAGTTAGAAAATGATTGATTTTCAATTCGTTCCATTCTGTATCTCCTTAATGAATTGAGGAGTTTTAGAATGGAGAAGATCTATAATCTGGCATTCAAGATTACTGTGGACAAAATTTTCAAAGCTGTTGAACTTGCCCGAAGCTTAAATATGATCAGCACTGCGTTGAAATCGCCGTGAAATTAATACAGAAAACACGCCACTTTGTGTTCTGCTGAAACTTGCTTCAATTTTGGCTTTTCTTGAGTACACCGTTTCATTTTATATGGGCATCTCGGTGCGAAAAGACAAGCATTTGGTGGATCAATAGGAGATGTTAATTCACCTTGCAACAAGATCCCTTTGGAAAGCTTTCTCAATCTTGGATTTGCAATTGGTATAGAATCGAGTAAACCTTTTGTGTATGGATGTAATGGATTATCAAAAAGATCGTCTGTTTTAGCAACTTCAACGATGTTTCCAAGATACATTACAGCAATTTTGTCACTTATGTATTTAACAACAGCTAAGTCGTGAGAGATAAGCAAATAAGTTAAGCCGAAAGATTGTTTTAGTTCAACCAGAAGGTTTATTATCTGCGCTTGAACAGAAACATCTAAAGCCGAAACAGGCTCATCGCATATCAAAAACTTTGGTTTTAAAACCAGTGCTCGAGCAATACCTATTCTTTGTCTTTGTCCACCAGAAAACTCATGAGGATACCTCGTAAGATATTCTCTTTTTAATCCAACAACTTGTATCATTTCCGATGCAAGATTCTTTCTTTCACGCGCTGGTACTTTTTGGTTTTTCAATCCCTCGGTAATAATATCGAGTACAGTCATCCTCGGGTTCAGGGAGCTGTATGGATCTTGGAAAATCATTTGTATCTTGGGCCTAAATTTCTCAAAGTCCGAATTCTTCAAACTGAACAAGTCTATCTTCTGACCGTTCTCAGAAAAATAGAATTTTCCTCTGGTTGGCTCATAAAGTCTCACAAGCGATCTACCAAGGGTAGTTTTACCGCACCCCGATTCTCCAACTAAACCTATCGTCTCACCGTCCTTTATTTTCAACGAGACCCCATCCACTGCTTTTAACAGCGACTTGCCTTTTATTCTTTCTTTAAGAGTAAACCATTTTGATACATCCACTAATTCACACAATGTTTCACTCATAGACTCTATCCTCCGATTCATAAAGCCAGCATTTAACCAGGTGTTTATCCGAAATTTTCATTTCTGGTGGCTCTTTTTGCGAACATAAAGGTATCTTCTTTTGACACCTTGGATGAAATCTGCATCCCTTGGGATATCGATTTGGACTGGGCACAGTACCCTTTATACTAACGAGTTTCTTTTGTTGATCAGATCGCAGATCAACTTTCGGGAGCGATCCAAGTAGTGCCTCAGTGTAAGGATGGAGCGGATTTTCAAACAACTCATACACATCCGTTTCTTCTACTATTTGGCCCGCGTACATAACTGCTACATTATCGCAAAACTCAGAAACCACACCTAAATTGTGAGTTATCAAAATTATGGAAGTTCCGAACTTCTCCTTGAGCTCTTTCATAAGTATGAGTATTTGAGCTTGAATCGAAACATCAAGGGCCGTTGTAGGTTCATCTGCTATGAGTAATTTTGGTTTACAGGCAAGCGCCATAGCTATCATCACACGCTGTCGCATTCCACCAGAGAATTGGCTGGGATACTGTTTAACTCTTTGCTGCGGTTCTGGTATTTTGACACTTTTGATCATTTCAAGAACGCTCTTCTCTATCTGTGCTTTAGCCATGGCTTCATGCAGCTCAAACACTTCTCTTACCTGCCAGCCAACAGTATAGACAGGATTCAGTGATGTCATGGGTTCTTGAAAAACCATTGAAATCGATTTGCCTCTTATCTTATACAGATCTGACTTTGGAAGTTTTAAAAGATCTATGCCTTCGAACAATATTTTAGATTCACTGCCAACAAAAGCATTTCTTGGAAGCAATCTTGTTACCGCGTATGCAGTCACAGATTTCCCGCAGCCAGATTCGCCCACCAAACCCAATGTCTCACCTTTCTGAAGCGAGAAATTCACGCCTTTGACCGGAACTATAGTCCCCATGTTGGTCTTGAAACCAACGGAAAGGTTTTCAACCTTCAGAAGCTCCATTCTTTTCACCTCAAGATTCACTCACAAATCTCGGATCAAGTGCGTCTCTCAGTCCATCCCCGAGAAAGTTGACACTCAAAACAACCAAAAATATCATGAACCCAGGAAAAAATATCAGCCACCATGGCGTCTGGGACGCGTGTCCTTTTGAAAGAATGTAAGTCATTGCTTTTTGAAGCATATTGCCCCACGATGGTGTTGGAGGTTGAATACCCAATCCCAGATAACTGAGAGAAGATTCTGCCAATATTGCATAAGACAAATTCAATGTCGCGGAAACAATAGTTATTGGTATGACATTTGGCATGATATGCCTGAAGAGTATTTGAATCTTTTTCGTCCCTGTAACACGTGCTGCCATGATAAAATCATTTTCTCTGACAGACAGCACTACGCTACGAACCAGACGCGCAACACCCATCCAACCAAAGATTGCCAGAACAGATATCGTGTTGAAGAGACCAGGGCCAAATACAAGAGTCAGTATTAACAACACAGGAAAAGAGGGGATAGATAACATTACATCAACAAACCTCATAAGTAGCCTGTCAACTATTCCACCGAAGTATCCAGAAAACAAACCCACTAACAAACCTATACCAGTTGATATAAGTGAAGAGCACACTCCTACCAAAAGTGAAATCCTTCCACCATAGAGAAGTCTTGCAAAAACATCTCTTCCCAGCTCGTCTGTTCCAAGAATATGTCCTGAACTTAACGGCGGTACAAGCAGGGCGGTGAAATCCATCTCATCGTAGGCGACCCGCACGAGAAACGGTCCTACGACAACCAGCAAGACTATCACAGTCAAGACAATTAGTCCAAAAAACGCTAATTTGTGACTCAAAAACTTTCTCCTCACCAACTGCCAATAGGAACCTATGGGAACAATATCGGTGTTTTCTTCTATGTGATCAATCTGTTTCTTTGTAGCAAATATCACCGCTCACACCGCCTTACTTCCGAGCCTAATTCTTGGATCTACTAACACGTAGAGAAAATCAGCCAAAAGGTTTGAAAGCAGAGTGACTATTGTTATAAACATCAGACAGTTAATGGCCAAATTATAGTCACTTGCTAAAACAGCCTCGTACATCAGCCTGCCCATGCCAGGCCATGAAAATATCGTCTCAACGATCAGCGCTCCCCCAAAAAAGTATGGTATATCAAGAGCTATTATAGTTATTATGGGAATCATAGCGTTTCTCAGAGCATGCCTTAAAATAACTCTCTTATCGGGAGCTCCTTTTGAATACGCAGTTCTGATGTAATCTTGATCGAGTACCTCTAAAAGTGAGGTTCTTATGTACCTCACCCAGTAAGCAACTTGGACTAATCCCAAAACAAGAGAAGGCAAGGCAAGATGTTTTAATTTATCAACAAAGATATTCCAGCTTCCGCTTATTCCATAAGTTTGAACTCCTGCTGCTGGAAACCAACCAAGAAAGACCGAGAAAACTATGATTGCCATAAGAGCAAACCAAAAAGTTGGGAGTGAAATACCTATAAAAGCAAGCACTGTGAAAAAGTAGTCCAGAAAAGAATATTTCTTCACTGCTGAGTATATTCCGATCGGAAACGCAACGATCAAACCAATCAACCACGCGGTGACAGTGAGCATCAAGGTGTTAGGAAGGCGCGATTTTATTAATTTAAGCACTGGTAACTTATACATAGAAGAATAACCAAGATCACCTTTAAATAAGCTTTTCAGCCAGAAAAAATACCTAACAATCAGCGGATCATCAAGGTGATAGTATTCTCTCAACTTAGCTATCCGCTCAGGATCCTGAACAATCACTCTTGGATTTTCAACTCGGCTGTACAGCAAAGGATCTCCCGGCATAGCATTGAGTATAAAAAAAATTATCATAGAGATTAAGAAAAAGACAGGTATTAACTCACCAACACGACGAAAAAAGTAAGATATCACATTACATCCTCCCGAGAACGTACTGCGATGTATGCAAACCAGCCAGCAATTGTATCGAAACAAGATCCTTTATAGGTATTGCTTTGTAGTTGAGATTGTCGTTTAAGAATTTCAAGTTAGCTTGAAATCTTTCCTCTAAACGATCCAGTGTATCCACAAGCTTTTGGTTGGTGCTGCTCCTAAGAGCATCCTTTATCAATCTCTTGAATATGCCCAGCGACAAGGTCCTGTAAAACTTTGAAACCAATGTGTTGTCAAAAACTTCTGCCACAGTAGCCGGCCTTAGCAACGTTGTGTCTGTCTCTATCCAATTTCTCTCTGCTTCCAAATGCTTGGGACCCAATCTAACCTGTTGACTTATAGGTTCATAAAAGGGAGAAGACTCGTCAACCAAATCGCACACTTTGTCGAAGTTCTCTGTTAAGAAACGCAAATGCTCTTCAGAATCTCTCAAATTCATATTCCTTGCTTCCTTACGCGTGATGTCCGCTGGTGAAAGGTCTTCTATTCTACTATCGTAGTAGTACGGCACCTCACATACCAATGAAAAGGTATTTGCTACTCGAGCAGCATATTCGTCAGAACATGCACCCGCTTGGATAACAGAGGCAGGGTCCGCTTTTAGATGTTTCTCAAGATAATCATATTCATCTGTGATTGGCGAGAGTTTGTAGACAGCTTTTGAAAGTTCTTCTAAGTACGGCACTTCCGGTTCACCCAAAGCTAACGGTACAGAGAACATATGTGGTATTCGCTCAAATTTCTCAAACAATTTCTTTCCCCCATCAGTAATGTAGTAATAAACACCGCCAAAACCAGCATTGTGAAGTGAGTACATGAACTGGGGTTTTTCTTCTTCAATCAACTTCATTAAGACTTGTGTTTCTGGTAAAGGCGCATCAAAGTGCAGAGTTTTGTAGTGAACGGGGAAAGTCCATTCAACTTGCTGATGACTCGCTGGTCTGTAAAAATTTTCGGCATAGCAAGCAATGGATTGAGGATTGTCGAACCAGCCTTCGTTTAGCACTGTTCCATCCACATCAATACTCTTCACTATATACCAGGTATATCCAAGAGATTCCCTAAGTTCATCATTCCTGGCAAGCTCTTCAGAAAGCCAATCGAGCATCATAGCACCTATTGGTTCATTTGGATGCGGACAGCCGAAAGCAAGCGCTGTTTTCTCACCACTTCCAATTTTCATGACGAGTATATCTCTACCTTTACGAGATTTGCCCGCGACATCAATTTCGACAATCTTCGGATATCTTTCGGCAAGTTCTACAGCACGTTGATTCAGTTCCTCAACTTTAAAGAACCTCTTGTAATTTGGAATAGATTCAACCAATTCTTCAAAATTCATTAACTATTCCTCCTATGGAAGAACTGGGGCAGAACTTCAGCCCCAGTTCAATTAATTAAAGTTGTCAGTGCTGTTCTTCGTCAATGTACCAGTTGTATATGATCCAACCTAAACCACTGTCGTACGTTGAGCTGAAGCTTTTGATGTATTTCTTAGCGAAGTGTGGCGTCGGATCAGAAATAAGTGGCAGAACGGGTAAGTCATTTGTCCAGAGTGCAAAATGCTCTTCGTAAAGCTCTAAACGTTTCTTGAAATCCACTTCTGTTGACATCTTTTGAAGAACTTCATCATTCTTTTTGTTAGACCATCCCGTGTAATTCGTTCCTCCCCATCCATTTTCTTCCGAGGGGATCATGTCTGTACCCCAGTAATTTGGAGCCTCATCACTCACACCATAGCCCCAAC
>QNAO01000029.1 GCA_003641785.1 Thermotogae bacterium | reverse complement strand
GATCTTGGAACAGCTCTCAGTCTTCCTGAGGGATCTTCACTCGAGGCATTTGCTTACCTTGGTCTTGATCCAGCAGCAACAGATGTTACTAACATGTTGACCGGTTACAAGGTTGGTGCTAACTTTGGCTACGACACAGTGTCTGGATCTTTCAGCTTTGAAGGCCCCGTCGGTGTTATTGATGCGTCGTTTGAAACAAGCGCGCTCGATCCTGTTACACTCGGTGCGTGGGTTGAATTTCCGATTAATATAACAGCATTCACGGATATCAGCCTTGGCGGTTACCTCGATTGGGCATACGAACTTCTCAACAACGAAGTCTATGTTGAATATGATGGTGGAGACGTTAGCGCTGGATGGGATGTTACTGTTTACTACTGATCTTTAATTTGTTAAAACTAAACAACCCCGGTCTTTTGACCGGGGTTTTTGTTTGATGTGTCGAGTTAGCGGTGATAATTCTACGTGGTATTATAGGTTTTGAAGCGCGCAGCGGAGGTGATCAAATTGATATGGCTTTTGATAGTGCTGGGAGTTGTTTTTCTTGTTGTGATATGGTTTGTGGCAGTTTATAACAGTCTTGTCAGGAAAAGAAAACGGGTTGAGAATTCCTGGAGTCAAATTGATGTTCAACTGAAACGACGTCATGATTTGATACCAAATCTTGTGAATTCGGTTAAAGGATACATGAAATTCGAGAAAGAAACACTTGATGCTGTTATTTCTGCTCGTGCAAAAGCTGTGTCTGGGGGTTCAATTCAAGATAGACTGAAAGCCGAGGGAGAGCTTTCCGGGGCATTGTCAAGGCTTCTTGCCGTGTTTGAAAGATATCCTGAGTTGAAATCCAGCGAGCGAGTCGCTCAGCTCATGGAAGAGCTCACGACGACTGAGAACAGAATCACTTATGCCAGACAGTTCTACAACGATACTGTTATGAAGTACAACACTTCTATAGAAATGTTTCCAAATAATTTCATTGCTTCCATGTTTGGCTTCAAGACCTATCCGTTTTTTGAAGCTCCAGAAAAAGAAAAGGAAACTCCCAAAGTTGATCTTAGTTTCTGAGGTGTTCTTGAGTGGATTTTGTTCAACAGCAGGCGAAGAATATCAGAAAGACTTATCTGTTAGTGGCGTTGTTCATGATCATGATGGTCTTTCTTGGTTTTTTTATTGATGTGATTTTTTCCATATTTCCTATCGTAACACTCTTGATGGTCACAATAGCAACTGTGCAGGTGTTGGTGGGCGTTGGTTCAGGTCCGTCTCTTGTGCTCAAGTCGGTTCAAGCTAAACCACTTTCTGATGATTCCTTTGAAGAAAAGCAGCTTAGCAATATTGTTGAAGAAGTGTGTGTGGCTTGTGGACTGAGCCATATTCCCAAGGTGTACGTGATTGAAGATGATAGTATAAACGCCTTTGCAACAGGGTTTTCTCCTGAAAAAAGTGCTGTTTGTGTTACTCGTGGTCTGCTTGATGAGTTAAATCGAGAGGAAACTGAGGGTGTGATAGCTCACGAAATCAGCCATGTGCTGAACAAAGATACACTTCTAATGACAATGGTGAGCGCAATTTTGGGAACAATTGTTTTGGTGCAAATCGTGGCCTGGCGCACGCTTTGGGGCTATGGAAGGTTTGGTCGAATCTCCAAAGGTAAAAGGGGAAGAGACAGTTCTGGTTATGTGTTTCTTGCTCTGTTGATGATTGCCGCTGTCGCCACGCTCTTTGCGCTACTTGGAAGAATAACTGTTTTCGCGGTTTCCAGAACAAGAGAGTACTTTGCCGATGCCAGAGCCTCTGAACTGACCAGAAACCCCAAGGGGCTTGCAAATGCGCTGAGAAAAATTGCGAGGAACGAGAAAATGAAAGTTGCCAGCATCGCAACTGCTCATCTTTTCATCGCAGATCCGTTGAAGAGAAAGGTGAATGAGCGTCATGGCAAATTGGCAAATCTTTTCAGCACTCATCCACCGATTCACATGAGAATTGCTATCCTTGAGGGTGTTGATGCCGAAACCGTTTACAAAGAGTTGTATGAGGTGAAGGGATAATGAAAAAAATTGCCGTTGTGGGTAAGGTAAATATAGATACGTTTATTCATGTTGAGAAGCTCGAATACGGTAGAAATCATTTGTCGAAGAGAGTGTATACAGATGTTGGAGGAAAGGGAGCGAACACCGCCGCAGCACTCGCTAAACTTGGCTTTGAAGCTGTGCTTCTTGCAAGTGTGGGAAGCGATAGTTCAGGCAAATCTGCTCTGAAAAGGCTTGAAAAGTTGGGTGTTGATACCTCTTTGGTGAATTTTTCCAGTTCCCACACTGGGAGAACATTTGTCGTTGTGGACAACCAGGGTCAAAATACGATGTTTCATGCTCTTGGAGCCAACAAAGATCTTCTCGCTGAGAATGTGAACTGGATATTTCTTGAGAACAGTTCAATTGTGTTTGTGCAGTTTGGCATTCCCATTGAAACAGCACGGGAAGTAGTGGTCATGGCGAAGAGAAATGGCAAGACTGTCTTTGTCGATCCGGGTGGTTTGGAAAGTGAAGTGCCCTTTGATATCCTTCCGTTTATCGATATCATAGCTCCCAACGAAAGTGAGCTCTTCGCTCTTTCTGGGAAAGACACAGTTGAGAAAGGCGCAAAATCTCTTATCTCGCGTGGTATCGAGACTGTGCTTGTTAAGCAAGGTAAAAAGGGAGCGTCGCTTTACACGGCAAAAAGCTCATTCCATTTCAACGCTTACAATGTCAATGTCGTTGACACCACAGGAGCAGGAGATGCCTTTAACGGAGCTTTCATAGCGGCCATGATCTTGAAGATGGACCCTTACGACGCTCTCAAACTTGCCGTTGCAAGCGCATCTCTTGCGGTTCAGAAGAAGGGGACTTCAAGTTCAAGTCCAGTCCGAGAAGAACTTATGGGCTTCCTTAAAGAGCGTGGGGAAGATGCCCTTTTGAAGTTGCTGATAATGTAACAAGGAGGCGTTTTTGTGAAATACATAGTTGTTACAGGTGGAGTTCTCAGTGGGATAGGTAAGGGGATTTTCTCTGCTTCTCTTGCCCGCCTCTTGAAGGATTCAGGTGTGGATGTGAGTGTTCTGAAAGTCGATCCATATCTGAATGTCGACGCCGGTACGATGAATCCAAATCAGCACGGTGAAGTGTTTGTTACGGAAGATGGCTATGAGGCTGATCTCGATCTTGGACACTACGAAAGGTTTTTGGGAGAAGATATGAAGCGCAGTAATAACATAACTGCTGGACAGATTTACTCCAAAGTCATTGAAAAAGAGAGGAGCGGAGGATATTTAGGTTCAACGGTTCAAATAGTCCCTCATGTTACCGGCGAGATAAAGGACAGGATCCTGTCTCTTCAAGGATATGTGAACGTCATAGAGATAGGTGGTACTGTTGGTGACATTGAGAGTGAGGTGTTTCTTGAAAGTGTGAGGGAGCTCGCTCTGGAAAGATCTCAAGATGATTTTGTCTTTGTGCATGTGACATATGTTCCCTATCTCTCAGTGTCGAATGAGTTCAAGACGAAACCAACTCAACAGTCTGTTCAGCTTCTCAGACGTGCCGGGATTAATCCAGATATGATAGTTGTCAGAAGTGAAAAGTGTGTTGGAGAAGAAGTGCTCAACAAGGTTGCACTTTTTGGTGGTGTTCCGCATGATATGGTCATAAATCTTCCCAATCTCTCCAATGTGTATTCAGTCCTGGAAACATTGAAAGATCTACAAGTCCATACAAAAGTGGCGCAAAGATTGTCAGTAAAGCTCAAAAGCTGTGCCCAGTGGATCTATCCGAAAGATTTTAAACCGTTCAGAGTTGCTCTAATTGCGAAATACCTTGGAACAGACGATGCATACAAGAGCATTGTTGAGTCGGTTTTCCTCTCTGGTTGCCGAAAACCGGAAACTGTGGACTCAGAGATGCTTGAATCTTTGTCTTGGGAAGAGGTATGCGAGTATCTTGATCAGTACGATGGGCTAATAGTTCCCGGTGGATTTGGAAAGAGAGGCATAGAAGGAAAGATAAAGGCTATAAGGTATGCCAGAGAGCATGGCAAACCAATACTCGGTATCTGTCTTGGCATGCAGCTCATGATAGTGGAATTTGCAAGACATGTTATGGGTTACGCGGATGCGAACTCAACTGAATTTGATCCGGCTACATCCCATGCAGTTATTACCATGATGGAAGAACAGAAAAGAATCATGAAGTTAGGGGGGACGATGCGTTTGGGTTCGCAAGAAATGGAGATTCAGCCTCGAACAAGGTTGTGGAAGATATACAGAGGATCTCACAAAATTAAGGAAAGACACAGACACCGCTATGAGGTGAACTACGATATGTTTCAAGATATGTTCAAGAAACCATCAGAGTCCGGCTATAAGTTAGTTGTGGCGGCTAAATCCGCTTTTGTTGAGGCTGTTGAGCTTCAGGATCACCCGTTTTTTGTGGGGGTTCAGTATCACCCGGAATTCAAGACAAAGGTCGGTAAGCCCCATCCGATTTTTGTGGAGTTTGTTTCGAGTATCTCAAGGGAGGAGGCGAGAAAGTGAAATTTCTGAAAATCGGTGTGCCAATAATAGCAGCGGTAGTTGCTTTTATCGTTATTACCGGTGTGTACCAGGTAGGACCATCAGAAGTGGCACTAGTGAAGACGTTTGGAGCATATTCTTACACCGTTGGACCGGGCATTCATTTTCACATGCCGTACCCGTTTCAGTCACATGTGACAGTGGATGTAACAGGCCTGAGAAAGGTCGAAATAGGTTTTCAAACCGTTTACTATCGCGGGCAAGTAAGATATGACAGCGTTCCCACTGAAGCTATTATGATCACGGGGGACGGGAATATGGTGTATGTGGAGGCAGTTGTCCAGTACAGGGTAGTGGATCCCACGAGTTTCGCCTTCAACATAACAGAAGAAGAAAGGCTTGTTAAGTTCACAACAGAATCGGTTCTTAGAGAAAGGGTCGCTGAAAGAAGTGTAGATGAGATCCTCACAACAGAAAGAGACCAGGTTGCTATGGAAACCACAGAAAGAGTTCAAAAACTTCTCGAATCGTACGGTGCTGGAATAAAAGTAGAAAGTGTGTATTTGCAGGAGGTGGCACCTCCGGATCCGGTTGTATCAGCTTTTGATGATGTGAACAACGCGCGGCAGGATAAGGAAAGGTTCATAAATGAAGCCTTGAAATATGCAAACGACGTGGTTCCAAAAGCTGAGGGTCAGGCCCAGAAGATTCTCAGGGATGCGGAAGCCTACGCCGATCAGCAAATTTTGATAGCCCAAGGCGAGACATCGAGATTTCTGAAAGTCTACAATGAATACATAAAAGCTCCTGTGATAACTCGTCAGAGACTTCTATTAGAGACGTTGCAAGAAGTTCTCGGAAAGATGAAAAACAGAATACTCATTCTTGATTCAAGCAATACTTTAAAACTGCTGGATATAACTGAAATTATGGGGGGTGAGGCGCCATGAAGCTGGCAATTCTTATAACTGTGGCTGTAGTAGTTGTCATAGCCGCCGTTTTTGCCGTATCCTCCTTGTTCATAGTGGATCAAACCGATCAGGCGGTGCTGCTTAGATTCGGAGAAATAAGAAAAATCATTACAGAACCGGGTCTCTACTTCAGGACACCGTTTATCGACAATGTACACAGGTTTGAGAAGAGGATAATGATCTATGATATAGCTGTAGAAAAGATAATCACTGCAGATAAGAAAACTCTTTTGATAGATACCTATGTGCTCTGGAAGATATACGATGCGAAGAAGTTCATAGAGTCTATCAAAAATATGGATCTTGCTTTGACAAGAATAGACGATGTGGTCTACTCTCATGTGCGTGATATTTTTGCAAAACATACACTCGAAGAGATCGTTTCTGAAGAGAGAAACGAGTTTCTGAGTACTGTTACAAAACTCAGTAGGAATAGCCTCTATGATTTTGGTATTGAAATTGTTGAGGTTCGTGTGAAACATGCCGACTTGCCACAGGAAAATGCGCAGGCTGTTTACAACAGAATGAAAGAAGAAAGGTATAGTATAGCGGCTCAGATAAGAGCAGAAGGGCAAAAGGAATCCGAGAAGATCAAAGCTGAAGCCGACAAAACCGTTACCGTTACCTTGGCAACGGCTGAAAGTCAAGCTCAAACACTACGTGGAACTGGTGAAGCGAGCGCAACCGTCATATACTCTGCGGCTTATTCGCGCGACCCAGAATTCTATGAACTGTGGAAGATTCTCGCTGTGTACAGATCTTCGTTAACGGATTCGACTCTGATTCTCGGTGAGAACAGTGACTTACTGAGATACTTTCAGCAGATAAAGTGAAAAAAGAGGGGGAATTCCCCCTCTTTTTGTTACTTCGCGTAGGCAATACTTCTTCGCTCTCTGATCACCACTACTTTCAGTACACCGGGATATTCAACTTCTTCTTCGATCTTTTTTGCGATGTCGTATGCAGTCTTATCTGCTTCCGCGTCGTCAATTTTCTCTGGTTCAACTATCACTCTGACTTCCCTTCCAGCTTGTATTGCGTACGCCTTTTCCACGTTTTTGAAACTCATAGCGATTCTCTCTATCTTAACAAGTCGTCTTATGTAGTTTTCAAGGCTTTCACGTCTCGCACCGGGACGAGCCGCCGACAGCGCATCAGCAGCTGCAACAAGCACAGATTCGGGGCATATGGGTTCTTCTTCACCGTGGTGACTCATTATCATGTTGGCTATCAGCTCGGATTCTCCATAGCGCCTCGCTATCTCTGCTCCAATTTCTGTGTGGGCTCCCTCAATTTCGTGATCCAAAGCTTTTCCAATATCATGTAACAAGCCACCTCTTCTCGCCTTATCGGCGTCTAAACCGAGCTCTTCTGCCATAAGTCCTGCTAATTGAGCGACTTCTATAGAGTGGGTGAGAACATTTTGACCATAACTTGTTCTGAATTTCAGTTTTCCAACCAGTTTAACCAGCTCGATGTGCAAGCCCGTTACACCTGTTAAGAAAGTTGCTTCTTGACCTGCATCTTTTATTACCTTTTCAATTTCCTGTTTGGCTTTTTCGTACATTTCTTCTATTCTCGCAGGGTGTATACGCCCATCAACAACGAGCTTCTCGAGTGTTATTCGGGCTATTTCCCTTCTTATTGGATTGAAACCTGATAGAACCACTACTTCTGGAGTGTCGTCTATAATCAAATCAATCCCTGTGAGTTTTTCAAAAGTTCTTATGTTTCTTCCTTCTCTTCCTATTATTCTACCTTTCATGTCATCAGATGGTAGACTCACCGTGGATACAGTGAGTTCGTTTATATACTCAGGAGCGTATCTTTGCACAGCGACAGCGATGGTGCGCTTGGCCTCCTTTTCCATTTGCTCTTCGTATTGATCCTTTATCCTTTTGAAGAGTTGACCGAGATCGTGTTCATACTTGTTGCGCGCTTCTTCTAAAACTATTTCTCTTGCCTCTTCTACAGTCATTCCCGCTAACTGATTGAAACGTTCTTGCAGTTCCTTTTCTTTTTGCTCTATTTTCTTTTTTTGAGCTTCAATCTGTGTTTTCTGACTTTCAATGAAGGCCCCTCTCTTATCGACGTTTTCCTCACGCTTTGCTATGATTTCTTCCCTCTTCAAGAGACGTTCTTCATAACTTCTCAGCTCTTGCTCCCGCTTTTTTCTCTCTGATTCTATTTCCTCTTTGATCTTGTGAGCTTCTTCACGTGCGTCTATAATCGCTTTTTTTCTGATCACTTGCGCTTCCGCTTCAGCTTTTTTCTTTATAGATTCTGAATCTTGATGCGCCTTTCTCATTTTCTTTTCTATTTGGAATCTGCTCAGCAGATATCCTACGAGCAAGCCTGCAATCCCTGAAAGAACTATGAATAGCCAGTTCATTTCGTTTAAGCACCTCCTTCTATATTAAGTCCTCTTATCTGATCGTAAGAAAAGCCACGTCTTGCAAGAAAATCCTTTATTTTCCCTTTGCTTACCTTGTGTAGAGTCAATATTTTCAACATTACCTGGTTGAGATCGTTTTCTGAGAGAACTCTATCAATGACCGATAACGCTGTTTCTTCGTCAATTCCAAGTTGCGCAAGCTTTCTGCGAATTGCAAAAGGTCCGTAACCATATACTGTCAGCATATCGCTGGCGTAGATGTATGCAAACTCTTCATCGTTGATTTCACCGGTCTTTTTCAGGGTTTCAATCGTTTTGTCAATAACTTCCTGATCATAACCGAAATCAGATAACTTTCTAACAACTTCAGCCACAGATCGAGCTCTGTACTTCAAAAATCTACGCACATCTTTCAATGCGTCCTGTGGACTATTCTTTCTCCTTCTCATCCTGCTTTTTCTCCAGAGGTAAATTGTATTTCTTACGGATTCTTCTTTCGATTTCCAGCGCTATTTCAGGATT
>QNAO01000028.1 GCA_003641785.1 Thermotogae bacterium | reverse complement strand
TTTTAGGAGGAAAATTGCTTCTGTAAGAGTTGGTATTGCTTCTCCTGAGAGGATCAGAAGTTGGTCCAGTGGAGAAGTTAAGAAACCAGAGACTATAAATTACAGATCTTTCAAACCAGAAAGAGACGGGCTGTTCTGCGAACGAATATTTGGTCCAACAAAAGATTACGAGTGCGCTTGTGGTAAGTACAAAGGCAAGAAGTACGAAGGTACCGTGTGTGAAAGATGTGGTGTGAGAGTCGAATCAAAGGAAGATCGAAGAAAACGTATGGGTCACATCGAGCTCGCCGCTCCCGTGGTTCATATCTGGTATCTGAAGAGCAGTCCCAGTATTTTATCCACCCTGTTGAACATTCCTGTGCGGGATTTGGAAAACATTGTGTACCACGGCAGCAGAAGGATCATCGAAAGAATATATATAGTAACAGATCCCAAAAAGACGCAGTTTGCACCCGGAGACGTACTGTATGAAACTGAATACAACATATATAAAGAAGCACAGGACTTTGATGTTGAACTCGCTGTTGTGGTAAGAAATCCGAAATCTCCGGTTGTTAGTGATATTGACGGTGAGGTTAAGCTGAAGTCAGAGCACACAATAACCGGCAGAGAAATAACGTGGATCCATGTTAGAAACGTCGCGAAGGTTGAGATGAGGCTTTATGCTGGTATGACTCTGCTTGTAAAAGATGGTCAGGACGTTGAGAAGGGTGCAGAGATTGTCCCTGAGCAACAGATTTCACCTGTTTACGCTCCCTTTGATGGAACAGTAGAAGTTGACGATTTGTCGGGAACTATAACTGTGAAGCCACTGACAACCAGCAAAGAGCAGCCATTTACATTTGCAGTCCCGTTTTGCTCGAGAATCACTGTGAAAGATGGGCAGAAAGTGAAGGCTGGCGATCAGTTGATAACAGGAGGAATGATCGAAGCAATAAACGTACCCTCTTCCGGTAAATTGGTTTTTGGAAAAAATCTGAATTTAAGGCCCCTCGAAGATGGTAGTTTTGAGGTTCTTTCCAATGGAACGATCTATATCGAACAGCTAATAGAAGAAAAAAGGTATCCCATTTTCGAAGGAGCGTTGCCGTATGTAAGTGATGGTCAAAATGTTAAAAAGGGAGACCATCTTGCTGACAGATTTGTCTTTGAGAATGAAATACTTTCCATGAGCGAATACCGCGTGTTTGAGGAGTTCTATCCGGGTATGTTTACCGTTGAAGCTGAGGTGGAAAATGACAGGTTGATCGTTACAGTAACAGATATCGATCCTGAAGTCAGCAAAGCAACGGGATTAACACCAGGCTCAATAATAACAGAGAATGAGTATGATGCATACCGTGATATTTACCCCGGTAAGATCCAGGCTCATTACGGTGCTTCTGCGGTCAAGGAATTGTTGCAGAAGATAGATCTTGAAAAGACAAAGGCCGAGATTGAAGCTGAACTTTCAACACTTCCAAAAAGTGGTGGACGTGCCATGAAGCTCCTTAAGAGATTGAAAGTGGTCAAAGATCTGATAAAATCCGGTTCTCGACCAGAATGGATGGTGCTGGAAGCGGTGCCAGTTATTCCTCCTGAGCTCAGGCCCATGATCCAAATCGAGGGGGGAAGATTCGCCACAACAGATCTTAATGATCTTTATCGACGCGTTATAAACAGAAACAACAGACTCAAGAGGCTACTTGAACTTGGTGCACCAGATGTAATAGTGAGAAGCGAGAAAAGAATGCTTCAGGAAGCTGTAGATAGTCTTATATACAATGGTAGAGTTGGAAAGTCGGTTACAGACAGAAACGGAAGGGCACTGAAGTCACTAACTGATTTAGTAAAGGGCAAGAAAGGTAGATTCAGAAGAAACCTTCTTGGAAAGCGCGTTGATTATTCAGGAAGGGCAGTTATTGTGGTGGGACCAGAGTTGAAGATTCATCAGTGTGGTCTTCCAAAGAAGATGGCTTTGGAACTTTTCAAACCGTTTGTTTTAGCCAAGCTTCTTAACGAAGGTGGAGAGGTTGGTAAAACAGCCAAAAAGATGAAGAAAGCTGTCATTGAAAGAGAAATGCCGGAAGCTTGGGATGTTCTTGAAGAGGTTATAAAAGGTCATCCCGTTCTTTTGAACAGAGCTCCAACACTTCATAGAATGTCGATACAGGCTTTTGAACCCAAGCTTATAGAGGGAAATGCGATACAACTTCATCCTTTGGTGTGTCCTCCGTTTAATGCAGATTTCGATGGCGATCAGATGGCAGTTCACGTACCATTATCAGCCGCGGCGCAGGCTGAGGCGAGATATCTCATGCTTTCCAGGTACAATATCACTTCTCCTGCCCACGGAAGGCCAATATCGATGCCAGGTAAGGATATTATTGTTGGTGTGTATTATCTGACAGCAGTTGAACCTAACTACAACGATCTGAAGCTTGATCAAATAAAATGGCACTTCGCTTCTGAGGAGGAAGCGATACTTGCCTATGAGCTCGGCTACGTGGGAATTCACAGTCCGGTTGCTGTCATGATAAAAAATGGTGGTAAAAGCGCTCTTTTGAAGACGACTGTTGGTAGAGTCATATTCAACATGATTGTTCCAGAAAAGCTACGCGATTATAACAAGGCGTTTGGCAAGAAGGAGATCAAGAACCTTATATACGAAACCTTTAAACTATACGGTATTGATAGGACAGCGGATCTACTTGATGATATGAAAGATATGGGATTTCATTATGCGACACTCTCTGGTCTAACTATCTCATTGAAAGACTTGATTGTCGCGCCAGAGAAAAACGACATTATTCGAGAAGCTGAAAAGAAAGTTGAAATTGTCGAAGAACAGTATCAAAATGGCTTTTTGACTTACGAGGAACGCTTTAGAGAGATAATTAAAATTTGGAGTACAGCCACGAACGATGTTCAGAACGTTACCTACACCGCCCTGGGTAATGATCCATTTAATCCAGTATTCATGATGGTCAATTCAGGTGCAAGAGGCAACATTGATCAAGTAAAACAGCTTGCTGGTATACGAGGACTCATGGCAGATCCTTCAGGAAAAACCATCGAGATACCCATAACCTCGAATTTTCGTGAAGGGTTGAGCGTGATGGAGTTCTTCATATCTACACACGGAGCACGAAAGGGAGCCGCTGATACTGCTTTGCGAACTTCCTCAGCCGGATATCTCACTCGTAGACTTGTAGATGTTGCACAATCCTTAGTTGTGACCACCACAGATTGTGGGACGGAAAAAGGTATAAGAGCCCTTGAGCTGATGAGTGACAGCCTTACAGTTCAAAAATTGAAAGACTTTCTTTTTGGTAGAGTGCTGGCAAAAGATGTTGTGAATCCACTAAATGGTGAAACTCTTATCAATCCGAACACTGGTAAAGAATATTGCAGAAACGCTATGCTTTCAGATGACGATGCTGCATTTTTATCAGAGTTTTCGGTTAGTGTACCTGTGTCCTTAGAGAAGGAGTTGGACATTCGAACGCTCCAGAAGCCATTCTGCTACGCTGAGATTTCCGAGGAAGTTAGACAGGAAGATGGATTTGTTTATGAAGTTGGCTCAGAGCTCACGTGGGAAGTCATAAAAGCGGCTCGAAGTTTGGGAAAGGAGACACTGAAGGTTAAACTGTATCCTTGCGTTGGAACAGAGTCACAGGAAGTTGTTAAAGACAGGAGTGGTGATCGTGAAATAGTTGCCTATCAGGAAGTCATTGACGAAACCGCAGCAAAGATGCTGGAATCCAACGGTGTTACACGCGTAAAAGTGAGGCCCTCCATTTATGTGAGATCTGTGCTAACCTGCGAATCTGACACAGGGGTTTGTGCGCTTTGTTATGGAATGGATCTTTCCACTCACAGAGTTGTTCAGATTGGCGAGGCTGTTGGAATTGTGGCTGCGCAGTCCATAGGTGAACCAGGAACTCAGCTTACGATGAGGACATTCCATACAGGAGGTATAGCTACAACGGCAGATATAACACAGGGTCTTCCCAGAGCAGAAGAGCTCTTTGAAGCAAGAAAGAAGTTGAAGGAACCTGAGGGTATCTTTTGTACTGTTACCGGATTTGTGAAAGACGTAGGAGAAATGGAAAACGGCAAGAGGAGGATATACATAGAAGATTACAGCGGTAAGATATACGAATACGACGTGCCGGATAGAACCAAGCCAAAAGTGAAAGTAGGCCAAAAAGTGCTTCCTGGAGATCCTCTGTCTTCCGGAGCCATAAGACCTCGCAAGATAATGGATGCGCTCGGAGTCGAAGCAACGGCAATGTACCTGCTGAGGGAAATACAAAGAGTTTATGTGGAACAGGGAGTCGAAATAAACAACAAGCACTTTGAAATAATAATACGTCAGATGCTTGGAAAAGTCGAAGTTACAGATCCAGGTGACACAGATTTTCTGCCGGGACGCCTTTTGAACGCACGAGAGGCTGAAAAGATAAATGAAGAGATCATGAAAAAGAACACTGAAGTTCATACAAACAGAAACATCGTTCTTGGCAAAACGCTTGCTCAAAAGCTTGTGATGAAATCTGAAGGCAAGGATGGAGAAGAAATAGCTCCACAGGGAGCAGAAGTAACAGAGGAAATGCTTGATAAGGCAATAAAAATGGGAATCAAAGAGGTTTCTGTTCTCGAGGGAGATCAACCAGTAACATATCAAATCGCGCCAAAGGAACCGATGAAATACAGAAGAAGACTCCTGAGAATAACCAAAGCGTCTCTGGAACACAAAGGCTGGCTGAGTGCTGCTTCTTTCCAGCAGACACCACAAGTGCTTTCCGAAGCGGCCGTTGAGGGAAGCATTGACAAGCTCGAGGGTTTGAAAGAAAACGTTATAGTTGGACAGTTGATTCCCGCGGGCACAGGACTTGAGGCGTTCGCAAATATTCAGATAGAGGAAACTCCCAGAGCGGCTGAGGAAGAGAAAATGGCTTAAAAGGGCGGATGTTCCGCCCTTTTTTCTTTTATAATAAATACTCTTTTTTCATCGCATAATCTCCCATATTTGGTGTTTCCCAATCCATATGGGGTGCGACAGGCAGTGTATCTTCCCCACCGAGAGCTTCAAGGTTGCTAACCAGTCTTTCCAGTTCAGAGTATGGAAAGGTGAAGACAATCTCTGATGGCTGTGTGCCGCCATATGCTCTGTCTCCCCTACATGGTATTCCCATAGCCGGTTTTTTATACGTGTGCGTCCAAGCTATAGAAGAACACACGGCCGCTTCTGCAACGGTATCGGCCGATATTTTTTCACCGGTGTCGTGAACGTGTGCGTGAATGAGCCTCATAATTTGAACAGGTTGACCGTATACAACAACTACATCTGGTTCTACTGAAAGTCTTCTCAGAGAGCCAATGAGTACAGCGTCATACTGCTTGCCAGAATCACCGATTTTGAATGTGTTTTCAAAAAATTTTTTTCCTACACTTGCATTTTTACAGTATCTTCCCACGGCTGCTTTACCTGAAGTGAAAACCTCGGGTGTCTTTATGAGTCCAAGGCACGATGCGCCAATTGCGCACATAATAAACTCAGCATATCCTACTGATATGCGATCCTGGTATCGTGCTTGTGATATGAACTGACAGATATTTCGCGTTTCTTTTCGTGCTCTTCGGGGAACCAAACTCCTGTCTTTGTACAATTTCACGCCGACAGGGTGCGTGTACAGTCTCAAGTATCGAACAAGTCGTTCACACAAAATGGCTTTATCCATATACAACACCTCCAGAAAGAATGCTCAAATATAGTCTACATTATTTCAAATCAAGAAAGATATGGTTTTGCTGGGGTTAAAAAATTCGTGAGTCGAAGTGTAAAATAAGATTAGGGAGGTGGATAACTTGTTAAAAGAGTCGATCATCAAAGATGTCATCACGAAAGGACTCAAAATGGGAGCAGATTTTGTAGAACTCTTCTTGGAGGACAAAACAAGCACAAGACTAACAATGGTCGATGGAAAAATCGACACGGCCTTTTCCAGCAAGAATTTTGGTGCGGGGGTCAGGGTTTTTTCCGAGGATCAACAGGTGTACGCATACACAAATGAGGTAACCGAAAAATCGCTCTGTGAAGTTGTTCAAAGACTCATCGAGGCCCTTGAATGCAAACCTCGAAGCTTTGACAGTTTGGATTTAAGAAGAGAAAAGATTAACAACGCTCATTTCACCTTGAAGCTTCCCTTTGATGTTTCGAGAAGCGAAAAGGTTGAGATCATGAGAACGGCTCATCACGGTGCTAAGGAATACTCTGAACTCATCAGCCAAGTTGTTGTAAATTTCTGGGATTACGATCAGAATATTTTAATCGCAAACTCCGAGGGTCTTGTGGTGGAAGATCGCAGAATCAGAACAAGACTCATGGTTTCAGCAGTGGCATCAAAAGATTCTGAGCAAGAGACGGGTTTTTACGGTCCTGGAGCTGCCATGGGCATAGAATTCTTTTATCAGAATGAACCGTATGAAATTGGAAAAGAGGCTGCTCGTATTGCAGACAGAATGGTGAAAGCGGAGTACGCACCAGCCGGCAGAATGCCTGTTGTGATATCCAACGGTTTCGGGGGTGTAATATTCCACGAAGCTTGCGGTCACGCTTTAGAAGCTACGTCTGTTGCAAAGGGAGCTTCTGTCTTTGCAGGCAAGATAGGCCAGCGCGTGGCTTCAGAAAAGGTTTCCGCCGTGGATGATGGTACGATACCCAATGCGTGGGGATCTGCAAACATAGATGACGAAGGTAATCGAACAAGACGTAATGTCTTGATAGAAAATGGTATCTTGAAATCTTATCTTGTTGACAAATTTCACGCGAAAATACTCGGAGTTGAGGCGAATGGTTGTGGTCGAAGACAGAGCTATAAATTTGCTCCAACCTCAAGGATGAGTAACACATTTATCCTTCCGGGTGAGTATCTACCCGAAGAAATAATATCGGCAACAGACTACGGTTTGTACGCTAAGAAAATGGGTGGAGGTTCAGTTCACCCGGCGACTGGAGAGTTTAACTTCGCAGTAGCCGAGGGTTACATTATCGAGAAAGGGAGGATAGTTAAACCAGTAAGAGGAGCCACTCTCATTGGAAAGGGATCTGAAGTTCTCGAAAAAATAGATATGGTGGGAAACGACCTCGCCAGAGGTCAAGGAATGTGCGGTTCGATTTCCGGATCCATTCCCGCAGATGTGGGGCAGCCAACAATAAGGGTTTCCGAATTAACAGTTGGGGGGCGAAATAAATGAATTTTGAGGAATTCAAGAATCTGGTGTTTAACGTTGCAGCGCGAAAGGGTTTCGATGATTGTGAACTCTTTATAAAGAAGTCAACTGTGTTCGGTGTGGGAGTTAGCAAAGGCAAGGTTGAAAACTACTCCGACGCCGTTTCAGTTCGGATTTCCTTCAAAGGTCTTAAAGGTGATAAAGCTGGCTTTTCTGTCTCGGAGAAAATCGACCCTCAATCTGCAGAGTTTTTGGTGGACAGCGCTTGGGAGAATCTAAAAATAACCGATTCTGAAGATAAAGAACTGATATATGATGGAACCGGTACTTATAAAGAGCTCGAGCCTGCTACAGACCTGTTTGAAAAAATGTCTGTATCAGAGAAAATTAAGATTGCCCGATGTATTGAACAAGAAGCTCTGTCTTATGATCCTCGAATAAAGCTGGTCATGATGAGTGCGTACGATCACGAAAAAGAGGAATACTACATCTTCAACACGAAGGGCGTTCAGAAGTACGAAGCTGTGGTAGGCGGAGATTCTTATGTGTACCTCGTGGCTTCTGATGGAAAAGCTCCCAAGCGTGGTTTGAAAGTGAAGATTCTGTCTAAACCTGACGATCTGGATCTCAAGCAACTGGCTTCAGAAGCCGCTTCAGAAGCTATTTCACAACTTGGGGCAAGCAGTGTTAAGAGTGGTAAGTATCCTGTTCTGTTCAGAAGGGATGCCTTTGCAAGCCTCTTCTCGGCTTTCTTACGTATGTTCTCCGCCGAGCAGGTTCAGAAGGGGTTATCACCTCTTAAGGGGAAGCTTGAGCAGAGAATTGCGAGCGAAATTTTTACTGTCGTTGATGATCCATTTCTTTCAGTGAGTCCTATGAAACGTTCTTTTGATGATGAGGGTGTCCCCACAAGTAAAAAGGCGTTCATAGAAAAAGGAACGCTGAAAACATTTTTTCACACCCTGAAGTCCGCAGCGAAAGATAAAGTTTCACCCACCGGGAACGGATTTCAGCTTAAAGGAATGCCACTCAACGTACACATTCTTCCAGGTGATAAATCGTTTGATGAGATGGTTCGTGATATGAAAACGGGAATAGTTGTAATAGCGATGGATGGATTACATTCAGGGGTTAATCCCACTTCTGGGGATTTCTCTGTCTCGGCTGTTGGCTATTTCGTTGAAGATGGTGCGATTAAAAAACCTGTTGAGCAGGTGACAATTTCAGGTAGCTTCTTGAAACTTCTTTCCAATATTGTTGAGATTGGAAATGATGTTTCCCTTGAACACTCGTTCATGGAGATACCGATGGCGTTTTACACCCC